>JANQFD010000036.1 GCA_028278005.1 Chlorobium sp.
TTTTTCTACAACCAACTGCAGAATAGAGGAAGAAACCGGCAGAAATAAGGAAGTTTTAGAAATCGCGCCCCCACAACAATCACCCTTATAACTGCCGTATATATAGAGGTTTACAGCTCTCACAACCAAACAACTCACTTTCCAGAACTTCCTATTCGCTTATATCCGTCATGAACTCCTCACTCAAGACCTTTCAGATATCTTTTCCGCTCGTTTTCAGGCAATCGCTCGATAGCATAGCGTAGCATGGTGCGCGGCATTTCATTGTAATGCTTTTTCAGGAAAGCCCTCAACCTCCCGGTATCCCGTTTCCCGACCTCCCTGAGCATCCAGCCAACCGCCTTGTGAATCAGATCTTCGGGATCATGTATGAGAAGCAACGATATCGCCAGCGTATCATCGAAGCGTTCCTTCCTGATAAAATAAAAAGTCGACAGGATGGCGACACGTCTTTCCCAGAGGCGGTCCGATCCGGCCAGAACATACAGGGGTTTCTTGTCCTTCCCCAGGAGCCAATGCCCGACAATATACGGGGCGGAGCTGTCGACAAGGTCCCAGTTATTGACAAACCTGAGATTATCGAAATACAGCCGGTAAACCTCATGACGCTCATCCTCGTCACCGCTTTCGTATTTCTTTACAAGTAACAGAAGGGCCAGAAGACGTTCTTCGTGAAAGGGTGAACCGAGCAGCTTCTGAATTTCGTCAAGCGACATGGCGCGATATTGCCTGACCAGCCCTCTGAGCACCGGGACCCTTATACCAAGGAACATATCTCCCTCCCCGTACTCTCCCCTGCCTGTCTTGAAGAAACGCCGGGAATGCCTGGCTATCGCCGGATCGGCCAATTCTTTCAAATGCCTATGGACTTCCTCAACAGTCACCTGGATCGATGGTTATACGTTACCGTCATCATGCTTTCGAACCGGTCTTTCTGTTTGCAGTGTATAGAACACCCCCGAGCATTGCTGTAACCGGCGCCACAAGCACCAGACCGAAACTGCCTACGAGGGTGAGCAGAATTTCAGCCGCCACATACCGTATGTTGAAAATATACTCCATCGGTGTCCCTTGTGCCATAAAAACCATCAGCACAAAGGTGAAACTGCCTGAATAGGCAAACAACAAGGTTGTTGTCATGGTTCCAACCACGGCCTGCCCGACTCGGAATCCGGAATGGGTGAGCTCCTTTCGGCTGATCGACGGTTTTTTTTCGATGATCTCCGATTGAGCGGCCGCTATATCCATAGCCATATCCATTACCGCACCGGCAGAAGAAATAAAGATACCGGAAAGAAAGATATCGGTAAGCCTGAGTGAATAAAACCCGCTGTACAGCAGCATTTCCGCAAAATCCTTGACCGTCCCCGGCACCCGGAACCACATCCCGAAGAGTACAGCAAGTATTGTCGTCAATGCCACCCCGCTGATCGCCCCTGAAAGCGCAACCGCTCCTTTTCTGGTAAAGCCGGTGATAAGCAGCATGATGACCGCCGTTGTGACCATAACGATGAAAAAAGCTGTCGGAAGTGGCGGAACCCCCTTCAGGAAGAGAGGAATCAGTACTTTCCAGATGGCAAGCGCCGTAAACACAAACGAGAGCAGGGCGCGAAAACCCGTCCACCGCGCATAACCGACAAGAAACAAGCTGAACAGGGCAAACAACGCGAGCTCTATATCGATGCGGTACTGCTCCGCTGCCCTGACCTCGATGATCGTACCCGTCTCCGGATCTGTTTTCACCACTGCCAGTACCCTGTCACCCTCACGAAACATCGTGTCGACACTCATCTGGCCCATCATGACATTGGAAGCCTCTACCTTGCTGCCCTTGAACGTTCCGGAAAGAATCTCCAGTTCCATCTGCTGCTCACCTGTCAGAATCAATCCGACCCTTTTGAGATCGCTGTTGTCTACAGTTATCACCCTGGCCTTTTCACGCACGGTATGTTGTAACAGTTCAGGTTTTTCAAAGCCAGTGGGCAGAAACCACAAGACGATGGATGCAAGAACAATGACAACGACAAAGTATGCATCAGCTTTTTTGAATACGGTACGGTACATTTCAATCGGCAATAAAAAACCAGAGAGAGCCGGAAGCAGCACTCTCTGGTCTTGTTAACAATGCTTTTCTCGAATTCCCGAACAGAACTTAATTGAGGCTTCCGGCCTCGATGATCTTCTTGGCAACATCGGTATTATCGTACGAGCCGGTAAACAGGTTGCCACCTGCACCGATGGCATAAACCGGAACCGGAACACCGGTGTGGTAGTAGCTTGTCCAGGTAACACCGGCTTTCTGGTTCAGAATATGGGTTACGGTAACCGTGAACGGATCGTAGTACGGTCCGTATTTCAGATACTCCTCTTCCGTATCCCTTTCGAAATTCGGGTCCATGCTGTCGTTGAAGGCCTGCTCGAGCTGTGCTCTTTCATTGTCAGTCAGGGCAAGAGCGGGATTAAGGGCTGCATCGCCCAGACCGAAGTTCTGCCTGACACTCTCCAGAGCGGCGGCAAAGGTCATGCCGGTTCCAACCCATGATTCCACAATCTCGGTGTACTCCTGATAGGATATTTTCTGGTGCTGCAACAGGTTGAACGCTGTTTCGTAACCGGTACCGGCATAGCCAAGCGAAAGACCGCCGCACTCGTGATCGCCTGTTACGACGATAAGCGTTTCATCAGGATGCTGGTTGTAGAAATCAAGCGCGACACCGAGAGCGTCATCGAAAGCAACCATGTCGTGGGTTGCACTGACAACATCATTTGCATGGCATGCCCAGTCGACCTTGCCGGCCTCGATCATCATGAAAAAGCCTTTCTCGTTGTCCAGAAGCCTGATACCTTCTTCGGTGAATTCCGCAAGAGAAACGTGATCGGTCGAAACGCGATCGACTTCGTAATAGAGTGCGCCTGAACCGTCATAGCCTGTGTAAGCCCAGCATTTCTGTCCGGGCTGCACACCTTTCAGGGCACCGAGATTATCGACGACCGTGTAGCCTGCCCCTGTCATCAGTGCTTCGATATCGCCCTGAAAATTGATGGCTCTTCCCTGGTACTTGCTGAAGTTACCTTTAGCATACCCGCCGCCGTAGTAATCGAAATCGCTGGTGGCCATCTGCGCGGCGATGTCATAATAGTGGCCTCTGCTGTCGGCATGTGCATAGAAACATGCAGGCGTTGCATGATCGATGCTCACGCTTGAAACAATGCCCACCTTCATCCCTTTTTCCTTGGCCATTTGAGCCATGGTCTTCAGATTCTGGGTACGATCGGCGTTTTTTGAAATTGTACCGATAGTGGTTTTATGACCGGTTGCAAGAGCGGTAGCTGCCGCTGCAGAACCGGTGATGTACCGGTCGTCGGCATGGGTAGTAGCCATACCGGCTACAGGGAACTGCTGCAGATTCAATGCCCCGAGGGTAACAGCACCGTCGACGAGTCTGAAATTCGGATCGGCAAGGGCTGCCTCGGTCATGTTCACCTGGGGACTTGCCATACCGTCACCGATGAAGAAAAAAATGTACTTGGCTGTTTTAGTGGTGGTGTTGGGTGTATTGGTCAGATCAGGGCCGTCGTCATCATCACAACCCGATATCGATATGACAAGCATCGACATCATCAGGCCCGTCAAAAGGGTCTGGAAAAGGCTTCTGCGTTTTCTGGTACTTTTCATGATTGAGTGCCATGGTTAGGATTAAGAAAGCTGCTTGGTGAAAAGGAAAAAAGGCGGCTGCCCGAACGAATACGCATACGCGTTTATTCGTAAACGGGAATAATTTATCGAATGAATGTTGAGGAGATATTACAGGAATGCAAACAACAGGTTACATGTTTACTCCTGCATGTCACATGATCGTAAAACACCGTAATAAAAAACGTTACAGAACAGGCAACAATCAGGTACCCGATGGTACAATGGTATGCATCAACCCTGGCACGGTATTTCAGAAACCAAGAACAACCCTTACACCATACTCGGTAGTGTTGTTGTCAGGTTCATACCCGGTTTTTTTAACCGCCCTCCCGAGAAAAGCGTTGTAATCGTCGTAAAATCCGGGCTCGGATTGCCCGATATCCCAGTAGCGCACGAAAGGTTCTACGATGATCCGTAACGACGAATCCAGCTCTTTGGCTATCTTCAACGACGCCCGCAAGCCATAGCCTTCATCCTGATCGTTTTCAAGATCGGTGTTCAGGGGATGCAGTTCACGCAACAGGCTTTTCTGGGTTCCGTCCCAGAAAAGATCGTACTCGATACTTCCGCCTATCGACCAGCTCTTTTCAAGATCAGCCATAAAAAGAATACCGAGAGGACTGTACAGATAGCTTGATTCCCTGTCATATCCCAGCGCCCCGGAAGTTGCAATCATACCCCCTGCATGATCTTTATTCCAGCGATAACCGAAACCGATATACGGCGTCAGAACGCTTTTCGTAAACCGTATGTCATGACCAAGCAAGCCCCGCACTTCGAAAAGAGTGTTTTCAATATTTTCGATATCACCGCTCAAACCCGAAGTATAATCCTGATCACCCCGTGCATAGACAGCCTCTGCCCTGAGCATGTTTACCGGCCCGAGCGGCATGTTATGCAATACAAAGGCACCTTTCAGTCCGAACATCGTTCCGTCCTGTTTCATCACGCCGGGCTCTTCATAGACAGCATGATATACCTCAGGGCCTATTTCCCAGTGCCGTCCGCGTAATCCGGGTCCTCCTGCCTCGAGATCGAAAGAGGCGCATAAGACGATGAAGAACAATACGAGACCTTTCACATGTTGTAACGACAAACCGCCCTCCTTCATTGAGCTTTTACCAGGACCATATGCAGGAAAATGTAGTGCTAATGCCTGACCGGGAAAGCGCTCTTAACAGGAACGTAACATGGACGAACCGTAAATAAGGCAATAAAAAAAAGCGGCCTCGCAGACCGCTTTTTATTCTATAATCGGAAGACCGACCCTGATGCAGAACATGCCGTTATGCACCCGACATCATTGCCTCGATGTCTTGTTCGACCGTACCGATCGGCTTGATATCGAACTTCTCGACAAGAACAGATGCCACGGCAGGTGTCAGAAATTCGGGAAGCGTCGGGCCAAGACGGATTCCCTTCACACCCAGCGAGAGCAGAGCCAGCAAAACAGCTACGGCTTTCTGCTCGTACCATGCTATATCGTAGGATATCGGCAGATCGTTGATATCGTCAAGGCCGAAAACCTCTTTCAGCTTGAGTGCGATAACAGCAAGCGAGTAGGAGTCGTTGCACTGTCCGGCGTCGAGCACTCTCGGTATGCCGCCTATATCACCAAGCTGCAGTTTGTTGTAACGGTACTTGGCGCAGCCCGCCGTCAGTATGACGGTGCCTTCGGGCAACGCGCCTGCAACATCGGTATAGTATTTTCTTGTATTCTGGCGGCCGTCACAACCGGCCATGACGACAAAACGCTTGATGGCGCCCGACTTCACCGCCTCGACAACCTTGTCGGCAAGGGCGATCACCTGGTTGTGCGCAAATCCGCCAACGATCTCACCGTCCTCGATTCCTACCGGAGGTTGACAGGTTTTCGCAAGCTCGATAATTTCGGAGAAATCCTTGGCATCACCGTTTTCACCGGCAGGAATATGCCTGAGGCCTTCATATCCGGCGTTACCGGTGGTAAACATGCGGCTCCTGTATGATTCCCTCACCGGAACGATGCAGTTCGTGGTCATGAGTACAGGACCGTTGAATGAATCGAACTCCTTGTCCTGAGACCACCAGGAACTGCCGTAGTTACCCACGAAATGCGAGTACTTTTTGAACGCCGGATAGTAGTGTGCCGGAAGCATTTCGCAGTGAGTATAGACATCGACGCCGCTGCCCTCGGTCTGTGCCAGCAATGCTTCCATATCATGCAAATCATGACCGGAGATGAGAATGCCCGGGTTGTTCCGCACCCCGGTCTTCACGGTTGTTATTTCAGGGTTGCCGTAGGTTTCCGTGTTGGCCTTGTCCAGGAGCGCCATTGCCTTCACTGCGGCTTCGCCGGTCTCCATAACCAGAGCAGTCAACTGATCGGCGTCGCCCTCCTCTGCCAATGAAGCCAGAGCCTTGACATAAAACTCGTATATCGAATCGTCCACATAACCAAGCACCTCGGCATGGTCGGTATAAGCAGCAAGTCCTTTGAGCCCATACAGTACGAGACTTTTAAGAGAGCGAATATCCTCGTTTTCACTGAGTGCCTCTATACCGGCTGTTTCGGCTTTACTGACATATGCATCCTTGTTGTCTCCTGTCCATACAACACAGTCATGCTCGGGAACATCAGAAAGCGTATTTTTCAGCTCCTCCCTCAAGGCCAGTGCTTCACTGATCTTAGAGGTTATCGCTTCATCGTCGAAGTTGGTATTGGTAACCGTAACGAACAGCGCTTCACTGATAAATTTTCCATGTTCCGGCCGCAGTTTCCCGATCGAAGCTTCGGCACACAATGCTATTCCCTCAAGTGCATAGACCAGAACATCCTGCAATTTCGCCGTCACCTCGTTTTTACCGCAGACCCCCCTTGCTATACATCCCGTCTTTTGCACACTTTCCTGACATTGATCGCAATACATACCCATTACTTGCTCCTCCTCTCTTCTTTGTTGTTGTTTTTTATTGATAGTGCGTGCCGATAATCCTGATCGGCACCGTTGAGATCACCTTTCGCTTTTTTGAGCAGCGATCGGTTAAATAATGCTGTTTTCATGATCCCCCTGTTTTTCGGGCAGGCCTTGATAATTGTCGTAAAATCTTCCAGTGCACCCTCGATATCGTCCAGATCCGCTTTTGCTATCCCTCTGTTTCCAAAGGCAAGAAACGTTTCGCGAGGTCGGAGGCCAAGCTCTATCGCCCTGCTGTAATCAGCGATTGCACCTGCCCTGTCGCCTCTGCAGTTTCTTGCATTTGCGCGGTCATAGTATGCATCTGCATTGTTCGGCTCCTGATCTATGATCCTGTCGAGCTCTTCTACCGACCCCCTGTAGCTTCCAAGCGCGTCTTTGAGCATCTATTCAATTACTTCCCGACAATTGATTTTTTAAGTTTTGCCTTTTTACTTTTCACCTTCTATAACCATTGCTCGTCGAGCACCTCCCCTCTGACACCGATAACGACTCTTTTCACCGGCACCTTTCTGGAGGCCTGGTCAAGTGCCTGCTGTACAATCGAGACAAGCCCGCCGCAACAGGGAACTTCCATGATCACAACCGTGATGGTGTTGATATTCGCAAAATCGATCATGGCCTTCAGCTTTTCCACATACTTCTCTATTCCCGAATCGAGCTTGGGACAGGCAATAGCAAGGCTTTTACCTTTCATAAAATCCGGGTGAAAAGCCCCTACGGCAAAGGCGGTGCAGTCTGCAGCAAGCAACAGATCCGACCCCTGGTAGTAGGGAGCCAGAGGTGTCACCAGATGCAGTTGTATCGGCCATTGCGTCAGCTCGGATTTCGGCTGACCGTCTGATTCGCCCTGTTTCACCTCGTTGCCGTTTTTTCTGAAATCCATAAGCGCGCTGCCGGCGCAACCACAGCCTTCCTGTTCAGAGATCTGTTTACTTTCCGTCTCTTTTCCGGGGTTTTCAATTCCTTTTTCTTTCAGGTAAGCCTCTGCCTGCTGCAGATATTCCTTTTCTCCATGCTCCCTGAGATGTGCAAGATGTGCGGCTATCACGTTTGCCCCGCCTTTCACGATGCTCTCTTCCATAACACGCCGCTCATCGTACGGTTCTGCTTCACGTTCCTCGACGCTAATCGCCCCCTTCGGACACGTTCCGATACACGCCCCCAGTCCGTCACAAAAAAGATCACTCACCAGCCTCGCCTTTCCGTCGATAACCTGTAATGCTCCCTCCGGACAGCCTGGAATGCAGTCTCCGCAACCGTCACACTTCTTCTCATCTATGAGTACTATCTGTCGTTTCATTGGTGCCTCAATTCGTTGTTTTTGTTTGTTGTCTCTGCGCTTGTTTCGAGTACAAGTAACGCTTTCTGCCATAGTAACAAGTGACAAGTGGCAAGTCAGATCAGGGTTCGCCGTCGCTATCGGTATCGGAAATCGTTCTTTCTTTTCCCTTTTGCGTTTTGACCTTTACTTTTTGACTTAATCCCGCTGCCGACTGGTCCCTTGCTGACTGTTCACTGATTCCCCTGCCCGTTCTCCAGAACCTTCAGATCGCCGAGAAGTTTGCCGATCGTAATCTGTTCAAACTCCCGATTGACCATCTGCTCAATTCTCATAATTTCATGTCGGAGTACGCAATTAGCGCGATTCGAGCAGATCTGCTTGCGAAACATGCACTCCGAAAGCTCAACCTTTCCCTGGAAAATCTCTATAACCTCCCTGATTCGTATGCTTTGGGGATCACGATCCAGCATCACCCCTCCACGCGCACCTTCCCTGGTTTTCACAATACCGCACTTTGCAAGTTCCTGAAGAATTCTCCTCAGGAACTGGTAAGGGATACCCTGTTCCTCCGAAATTTGCTTTGCAGAAACATATTCACCTTCCCGTGCGCCAAGCACAAGAAGAGCCCTCAAGGCATAATCGGTATGTTTGGTCAATACTTTCATACTATCTTAAACTGATATTAAAGTAGTATCAGTTACTGTTAAAACCAAAATATTTTTTTAATAAATCCTTCTCTTCGGTATTACTTCCCCGCCCTGTAATCAAAGGTCGACATCTGTGTTTCTGAAAAACGCGCAACAGCGATATATTGAAACAGAACACTGCTGGGGTCCCCCGTCCGGCATAACAAGGGGCATTGCAACTTGCCCTGGCCGTGTGCGCTATAATGCCGTGATGTAACCGGACCGGTCGAAATCGGTAAAGAAATCAAGGCGCGGAAGGGATACTTTAACCGGAGTACCTCAAAATCAAACTCGATGCTACAGCTTGATACAGCCGGACAGATAGCACTGCAGAACCTTCACAGAAGGCAGGACTTCCCTCCGCAGTGGCTTGACCATGAAGAACTCGAACAGGTAACCAACCACTTTCATGCTGTGTTTCTTGAAGAAAGATTCAGGGTTTCGAAACAACTGGGAGGTATTTTGCTGGCCGGGGAACTGTTGGACCGGTCCATACGAACAGAGGAACAGGAGCATATGGACGACCCGTCACTTCCTGCCGCCAAGAAACTGGAGATGATCAGGGCTCTCGACAACATGAATAACATGCTTCTGCTTTATCCCCGATACATCTCTGTCATTGAACCGGCAATACGGAAAATAGCCGGAGAAAAAGGCCGGCCGGCAAGAATACTCGAACTCGCAAGCGGTGCCGGAGGCCTTGCTTTTGCAGTCGCCGAACAGGTAAACCGTTCATCCCTGCCGGTGGAAATACGCGGTTCCGATATCGTACCCGAATACGTTGCATTCTGTAACCATGAAGCCGTAAAACGCAAACTCCCGGTACACTTCAGCGTCATCAACGCGTTTACGATGGATAACAGCTGTTCATGCGATATCATCCTTATATCACAGAGTCTGCACCACTTTACCCCGGGACAGCTTGCGAGAATTATTGCACAGAGCAAACTGCACGGTGCATCCATATTCCTGGGACTCGACGGCCACCGGGGGATCGATCTTCTCGCAGGTGTTCCCCTGATAGCCATGCTGCAAGGAAATTCCGATCTCACACTCGACGGTTATACGTCCGCAAGAAAGTTTTATTCCGAGCTCGAGCTTGACCTTATAGCACAAATTACAACCGGTTCGAGCCGCAGTCATACGCATTTTTCCTGGCCCCTGAGCGTCTTAACCATCCCGTTCGAATAAAGGAACCATCATCCATCGCGCCATTTGTTTTTTGATTCTGATTTCAGCAGCTCTTTTCGCAGAACAGGAGTATGGGCGCCTCTATTTATTGTCATGAACGTTTCAAGTGCAAGGCGAACGGAGCACAGAAACCGGAGTGTACACAGGGTAAATGAGGATTTCGATCCCGACAGGTCGGGATCAACGACGCAATTGAAGCGCGGAATAAATACATAGAGGTGCCCGTGTGGTTGTAACTGAAATGTAACGTATTGAAAGAGGCAATTTCGTCGGGGTTGTTTATTATACAGGCAGGTTCAAACCATCTCACCGGACAACCAAAATGCCCGAGGAAACCCAGACAAAAACAGAAGCAGTCGTTGTAGCGGTTACCGATGGTGACACGATCAGGGTGACGCTGCCGGCTGCAGACGACCGGGAGGAAACCCTCAGGATACTTGCCCTCGACACGGAGGAATGCCATAACGACAACGACCTTTCCCGAAAGGCAATCCGAAAAGGCGGAAAACCGATAACCAACCTCGGCAACAAGGCAAAGGAAAGGGCGCGTGACCTGCTCGGGATCGGTGACACGGTTATGCTTCACTTCCAGGACAGTTCCCCGCTCGATGAAGCGCTTGCGAGGCACAGGGGAAACTACGGCAGGCTTCTCTGCTATGTTGTACAGGAAAACGGACAGGATTTCCAGGAAACAATGATCCGTGAAGGCTGGAGTCCGTATATGTCGAAATACGGTTACGCCCGGCCTGCGGAAAGACATTACGCCTACATCAGGGCTGAAGCTCTCGCCCAGTCGGAGGGAAGGGGAATATGGAGCTACACGGTATTCAACCCGGAAAGATTTCGCCGATACGAACGACTGCTTCCCTGGTGGCATCTTCGTGCAAGGGTAATCGAAACATTCAGGGAACATAACAAGAGGAATCCCGGCCGGAAAATTCTCAACACAAGAACGGATTATGAGCTGATCCGCAGCAAAGCACAGCTGAATGAATCAGCCGTGGTTTTCACCGAACTCCGGCATATTTCTTTGCTGGGTGCCGACAAGGCCGTGGTTAACACCGGCTCCGACACGCAACCGTTCAAACTGTTTATCCCCGACTTCTACAGTTGGGAAGGACAGAAAATCCTGCGGCTCCTGGAGCATCGCTACCTTACCATAGGCTATGACGGATCGACCGTCGAAAAAGGCGGGACCAATTACGCATATGCGTACGGCCCTCTCAAACTGTACAATGATGAACCGGAAATCACCATAACCGAGGTTTCCCAGATTACAGATGCCCCCCCTTCTGCTGACTGAAGTCCATTGAAAAGCCTAAGGTATTTTTTCACTTTTCCTTACGCATCACCCGACAAGGAGTCGCCAGCTTCATTTTTTTTCTGCAAAAGCGTATACTTCAAGCTCAGAGAGTTATACTCCAGTTGAAGCCCCCATATCACTGTTGTAATACGTTTGTCTAATCACCCGAAACCTGAACAATGGGAGAGTTTTTTTCCTCTCGACGACATATTCTGGCTGAACAGAACGTGATTCTGCATCTTGCCCTTTTTTTTATAACGCTTCTCACGACACTCTGGGCGGGCTCATTCTGGTCAGGGCATCCGGTGCGTTTCGAGAGCATTTCGATGTTTCTGCATGACCTTCGCTACGGGATGCCCTATGCCATATCGCTGCTGCTTTTCCTCGGAACCCATGAGTTCGGACATTTTTTCGCTGCCTTTTTCCACCGCATGCGAGCAACGCTGCCCTACTTCATTCCGGTTCCGCCATTACCTTTTCTGTTAAGCCTCGGCACACTGGGCGCCGTCATCCGTATCAAGGACAGAATCCCTAACACCAGAGCACTGTTCGACACCGGGGTTGCCGGCCCACTTTCCGGCTTTGCCGTCGCTTTTGGTCTGCTTGTTTACGGTTTCACCCATCTCCCGCCGCTGGAATACATCTATACGATCCACCCGGAATACGAAGCTTTCGGCGGTTTTCCGTCAGTTACCCCGGCGCACACGCTGTATCTCGGAAAGAATGTACTATACATGCTGCTCGAAAAAACGATCAATCCGGTCTACAGCCCCCCCATGATCGAGATGTATCATTACCCGTTTCTCTTCGCAGGATGGCTGGGCTGTTTTGTAACCGCATTGAACCTTCTTCCGGTAGGTCAGCTTGACGGCGGACATATCCTTTATGCCATGTTCGGCAGAAAAGGACATAAAGCAGGCGCGGTGTTGTTCCTGTTGATCATCACCCTCCTGGGACTCCCTTCACTTGTCGTGCTGTTTTTCGAGCTGATCTCTCCCGGAACCGTCCCTCCGTTTCCCGAGTGGATAACAGAATGGTCGTGGCCGGGATGGATACTGTGGGCATTCATACTCTCGCGGTTTCTCGGTATCAATCATCCGCCCACTATGTTTGACCACCGGCTCTCTCCAGGCAGAACACTGACCGGATGGCTGGCCATTATTATTTTCTTCTTGTGCTTTACTCCGGTACCATTCGGGATAACGTAACAATCAGTTGGCAGTCTCCGGTCAGCAGTGACTCAGTTTGGTTGAATTCGTACTCGTAATCAGCGAAGCGGTAATCGGGTTGAAAGTAACCTAAATTGAGCGATTGTCGAGCATGCCACAGATGCAAGGCAAAGGGAATGCCGCTGTAGTCTTCTACCGCAAGTTCCCTTTAACGAAGCAGATGTGCTATGATCGGCATTTCCCGACTTGTCGGGATTTCAATAAATGCGGCTCTTTATCGGTTTTCATGCCTACCTGACAGGTGTGGGATAACCTCTTTACAAACACAGTAGAACATATTGCTTTTAAAAAACTTACTATTATGGAGCATTCATTGAAACGCTCAGTTTAGGAGTAACAATGACAAACAGCAACTACCGCCTGCAATGCCGGGATCGGGAGCTTGACCTTACAGGGAAGGCAAAGATCATGGGTGTTCTCAATACCACACCCGACTCCTTTTTCGACGGCGGAAGGCTTGGCGATGTTTCCCGGAGTGCAGGGACGGACAGTGCCGTCAAACGTGCCCTGGAAATGGTGGCCGAAGGCGCTGATATCATCGATGTAGGAGGAGAATCAACCAGGCCGGGCGCACAAAAAGTTGACGCAGAAGAGGAGATCCGGAGAACCGTACCGGTAATCCGGGAATTGCGGAAACAATCGGATGTACTGATATCCATCGATACGTATAAATCTCCTGTTGCAGAGCAGGCACTGCTCGCCGGAGCGCAGATTGTTAACGACGTTTCCGGATTCAGTTTCGATCCTGCTCTTGCCGAGGTATGCAAACGTTACAATGCCGCTCCGGTTCTTATGCATACAACCGGCCGTCCTGAAAGCATGAAATGGAGCCATCAGATCGATACCGAAGCGACAGGTATCGTATCCCGGGTAACGAAGGATCTGCGTGCTTCTCTACAAAACGCGGAAAAGCATGGGATAGTGAACATCCTTCTCGATCCGGGTTTCGGCTTCGGAAAAAGCGTTGCTGAAAATTATACACTGCTTGCCGGACTCGGTGATCTTCAGATTCTCGAACGTCCGCTCGTCGTGGGCCTTTCCAGAAAATCCTTTCTTGGTGCAGCGCTCCAGAATCCCGGTCAGCCGCTTCCGCCTCCGGAAGATCGTCTCACGGCAACCGTTGCAGCCAACACAATTGCAGTATTGAACGGTGCAAGCGTTCTGCGAACACATGACATACGAGAAGCGGCAGAGACTGTCTCTGTTGCTGCTACCCTTATGGAAACCATGGGGGAGATTCACCCGCCATCCTGAAAATTCACAGCAAAGGCATATTTTTCTTAACTTCTCAAACACATGCAACTTGCGTGATGAGGACGACCCGACCAACTCCATAAGAGCAGATGTATCTTTCCAAAATTGAACTCTTTGGCTTCAAGAGTTTTGCGCACAGAGTCAGGATCACTTTTGACAAGGGCCTGACAGCCATTGTAGGCCCCAACGGCTGCGGCAAAACAAATGTAGTCGATGCAATCCGCTGGGTTCTGGGAGAACAGAAATCATCACTGCTCCGGTCAGCGAAGATGGAGAACATCATTTTCAACGGCTCGAGAAAGCTCAAACCACTGAGCATGACCGAGGTCTCGATCACCATCGAAAATACCCGCAATATCCTGCCGACCGAATATACGGAAATCACCGTCACACGGAGACTCTACCGAAACGGTGAGAGCGACTATCTGCTCAATCAGGTTCCCTGCAGATTGAAAGACATAATCGATCTGTTTGCCGATACCGGTATGGGAAGCGATGCATATTCGGTCATTGAGCTGAAGATGATTGAGGAAATCATCAGCAACAAAAGCGATGAAAGGTTGCGGCTTTTCGAGGAAGCCGCCGGAATCACACGGTACAAACAGCGCCGCAAGCAAACGTTCAGACAGCTCCAGAACACAACCCGTGATCTCGAAAGGGTAGATGACGTGCTGCTGGAGGTCTCGAAAAAAGTTCGCAGTCTGAAATCCCAGGTAAGAAAGGCCGAACAGTACCACGAGCTGAAAGCATCTCTCAGGGAGCTCGATCTGACTCTCGGCAAACTCAAGCTTGAGGAATATTTCGACCGCCTGCAACCCCTTAAAAAAGAGATCCTCGAAAGGGAAAAAGTTGTGCAGGAGGTCACGACAACAATTGCCACGCATGACAGTTCCCTGCAGGAATTGGAACGTGAACAGCTCGAACAGGAACATCTGCTTTCGGAAGCGCAGAAAGACCTGAACGAAAAAAACAACGCATTCCACGCCCTTGAAAAAGCCCTCCTGCAGATGCAGGAACAGGAAAAAAATCTGAGGGACAACATTGTACGCATCACCGAAGCCATTAATGAAAAACAGCTTCAGACAAGGGAGCTCGAGAAAACACAGACGCAGCTTTCCGAACAGCTTGCTCCGCTCGAGGAAGACCTGAAAGCACAGCAAAACGAACTGCAGACCCTGAAAAAGGAGCAGGAAAGTATGCAAAATGTACTGTCGCTGTCAAAAGAGGAACTGCAGAAGGTGAGACAAAGCATCTCCGAACACCGGAACGTTGCTTCGGTGCTCGAGGTTTCACGCCAGAAACTTGAAACAACACAAGATCATCTCAAGAGTACAATAGAACGGATCGCCGGCTATCGGGAAGAACTTCTGAAAATCGATGCCGATGCAATACCGGCAAGAAATCGAATTCTTGAACTCATCGAATCGCAGAAAACGCTCATCGCGTCAGAGAAAAAAGAGCTTCATTCACTGAAGAAACATCAGCATGAACTGGGGGAACAACTTGAAGCAAAAAAAGAACTGCTTTTGAACCTGCGGTCCCGGCGTGACTTCCTGAATAACAAAGTGCTGCTTGCCAACTCGATACTCGACAACTACGAAGGACTCCCTGAAGGTATTGCCTGGCTTGAAAACGGTAAAAAAGGCAAACCCGGTTACGGATGCCTTTCCGACCTCATATCTCTTGACGACATTCATCGCAAAGCGGTCAATGCCGCGTTAGGCGATTCCCTGGGTTACTATGTATGCAAGTCTCTTCAGGAGGCGAAAGCGGGCATCCGTTCCCTCTTTGACGCCGGAAAGGGAAAAGTTTCGTTTCTTGTACTTGATCTGGTCGAAACGCCGCCAACCCCCGAATCCCTCGACATAGACGGTGCCGTCAGCATCCGGAACATCCTGAACATTCCGCAGGAACTTGAAAACGCGGTTTCATTACTTCTCCGGCACTGCTATATCGCCGAAGATCTCGAAACGGCCGAAAAGCTTGCATTGAAAAACTCCGGCTGCACATTTGTAACCCCTGAAGGAGAAAAGTTCGGGGGCAGCGGGGTTGTTTTCGGCGGCAGCCCGATAGAAAACGAGGGACTTCGTCTGGGGAAAAAAGCCGAGAGAGAAAGGCTTCTTGAGGAAACGGATACTCTTCAAAAAGAGATTCAATCTGAAGAAACCGCGCTCAGGTCTCTCGAACAAAAACTGCTTCAGCTCCCGGTCGGCGAGAAAGAACAAACTATTGCATCGCTCGAAAGTGAACTCCTGAATCACGAAAAAAAACTTGCCAGAGTGGACATCGAGCATTCCTCACGCAAAAAAGATCGCAGCCGCGCAGAAAAGGAGGAAGCGGAAGCCAGGGAAAGCATGAACAGTGCAATGGCGGAACTCGATGCACTGCTCCCTGAAATCAGCCTCCATGAGCAACAGCAGTCACGTCTTGATGAAACACTGAAACAAACGCACATACGGCTGACGGCCAATGAAGAAATCCTCGACAACCTTGAAAAAGAACTGAAACAACGGGAAGACCGGTACAAAGACCGACAACTTGAATCTGAAAAGCTCAGACTCCGTATACAATCCTGCCAGGAGAACAGGAAGTCTCTTTTGCAGGAAACAGAAAAACTGCGAAGCGAGATACAGAAAACCGAAAGATCTCTCGTCCTGATCACGGAAAACATAACCCGGCACCGGGAGGAACTCGAGGAATCCGTGGTTTCTACCGGCAGTGAGCAGCAACAGCTGAATGAGCTGGAAACCCGCTACAATGAATGCAAGATAAGGAATCAGGAAAAGCGGAATGTTCTCCGGGAACTGCGCAGAAAACACGAGGTTGAAATGCAGATTCACGGAGAGCTGCAGCGGCAGGCGGCTGAGTTCGAAAAATCCATGGACAATCTCCTGACCTCTCTCAATACACGTTACAATTGCAATATCGACGAGATCGAGATAACGGTACCCGAACAGTTCAACCGGGATGCGTCTCAGGAGCGGCTGGACGCCATAAAAACAAAAATCGATGATTTTGGCGCCGTAAACGATCTTGCCCTTGAAGAATACCAGGAAGAAAAAGAGCGCCTCGACTTTCTCACGTCACAGAAACAGGATCTTGTTGACGCTGAAACACAGTTGAGAGCGACAATCGAAGAAATAAACAAAACGGCACTGAACCGCCTCGAAGAAACCTTTTTCGCGGTCAAGAACAATTTTGTGCGGATATTCAGAGAGCTTTTCGAGGAAACGGATGAAGCGGACCTGTTGATTACCACGGAAGACGACCCCCTTGAAGCGCATATAGAAATCATAGCCCGGCCACGCGGGAAAAAGCCCCTTTCGATCGAGCAGCTGAGCGGCGGAGAAAAAGCCTTGACCGCGCTTGCCCTGCTTTTCGCTATTTATCTGGTAAAACCAAGTCCGTTCTGCATTCTCGATGAAGTTGACGCCCCGCTCGACGACGCCAACATAGGCAGATTCATCAAACTCCTGAAAAAATTTGAGAATAACACTCAATTTATTATTGTTACGCACAACAAGAAAACCATGGCATCTTCACAGGCCCTTTATGGTGTAACCATGGAAGAAGAGGGTGTCTCGAAACTGATCCCGGTGAAACTGGGAAAAACCCAAAAAGAAGAGCTTTCCTCTGACGATGCGTAAAAGACTTGTGTTATTTGACATCGACGGTACCCTGCTCAGGGTAAACAACATTAACCGTCAGGCCTTGATCGATGCACTTACTACCGTCTACGGAACCGAAGGCAGTGCCCGCAGCCACAATTTTGCCGGCAAGATGGACAGCGTGATTATTTACGAAGTCCTCAAGCAAGCCGGATTGAACGATGGTCATATAGCGGAAAAATTCAATACCGTCAAAAACACCTACATTGATCTTTTACAGAAGCTGTTGCGTCCTGAGGACGTCTTGCTCATGAAAGGCATACGGGAACTTCTCAAGGAACTTTCCGAAAGAAAAGATATCGTGCTCGGTCTGCTGACCGGCAATTTTGAAGGTTCCGGACGCAACAAACTTGCAATGCCTCAGCTTAATCACTTTTTTCCTTTCGGCGCTTTTGCCGACGATGCACATTACAGAAAAGACCTGCCGGCCATTGCCGTCAATCGTGCACAGCATTACACCGGAAAAGCATTTTCATCCGAAGAGGTAGTTATCATAGGCGACACCGAACATGATATCGACTGCTCGAGGTCTTTTCGTGCAAAAAGCATTGCTGTCGCCACCGGCAACTATTCAGTCGAACAGCTCAGTTCACACCAGCCAGACGCACTGTTTGAAAATTTCAGCGATACCGAAAGAGCTGTCCAATGTATCGTAAACGTTTAATTCAACGAAACGCTTCCTTATGAAAACCTACCGTCGAAGGATAAGAGAAAAAATCATACAGGCACTGCACACTCTTGAACTGAGGAATACCGATCCTGAAACCACGGCTGAATGGCTCATAACTCCCGAAATAGCACAGGACGCAAATGCGGTCAAGTTCTTCAGAGAACTCCTGAACTGTATCATAGACCACAAGGAAGAGATCGACGGATATATTTCCAAACACACCTTTAACTGGGATATGAACAGAATCGCAATAATCGACAAGAACATTTTGCGTATGGCGCTGGCTGAACTGCTTTATTTCGAGGATATACCGCCGAAGGTCTCGATTAACGAGGCGATCGAGACCGCGAAAAAATTCAGCAGTACCGATAAAAGCAGCAAGTTTGTCAATGGCGTGCTCGATGCGATCTTCAATGACCTGAAAGGATCGGGTAAAATAAAAAAATGCGGCCGGGGGCTTATCGACAACACGAAAACAAAACAGCAGAAATCCGAAGAAAAAACCTGTACCGAACGATAATCTGCAAAAGATCTCCATGGCTGACCATCTCACTGAAAAAAAGCGGATTATTGCAATCGGCGATGTTCACGGCTGCCTGTACTCACTGCACAGCCTTCTTGAAAAGCTGGAGTTGCGCGAAACCGATCAACTGGTATTCCTCGGAGACTATATCGATCGCGGGAAATATTCCAGTGAACTTGTCGACTATCTCCTGGAACTTCGCGGGTGGTATACCTGCTTTTTTCTGATGGGCAACCATGAACTGATGCTCCTGCATTACCTCGAAACAAACGATTCTTCTCTCTGGCTGAGAAACGGAGGAAAAGCAACGCTGGAATCGTACGGCAGCAAAGATGGTCAAGACCTGCCGGCTGAACACATAGACTTTTTCCGTTCCTGCCTTTATTTTCTGCAGAGTGAACGCTTTTTCTTCGTTCACGGCGGACTCGACCCGGAAATGAGTGTGGAGAACAACCTTAAACATCTGGGGAAGGAAGATTTTTGCTGGACACGGATCCATTTGCGCTCACCCTATCTTGACCAGGAACGGTACCGATGGGAGAAAACCGTGGTGTGCGGTCACACCCCTCTTTCAGAACCCGTACTGCTTGATAAACTTATCGCCATCGATACCGGTTGTGTCTATGATGATCCGTCTCTTGGGAAACTGACGGCGATCATACTGCCTGAACGCCGCATTGTCCAGACAGAAAATATCGATTCCTGAATGACATTCGCACCGGCCCGCCGCCGGGTGCGAACAAACATCATAGATATCAATTAAGGTTACCGTCATATGAAAATCCCGGAAAAGATAGTACTCATCGATCAGGAGCTCGGCAGCAGATATCCATCGCCGAAGAGCGAACTGCATTACACAACCCCCTTTCAGTTGCTTGTAGCCACCATGCTTGCTGCACAGGCCACCGATAAAAGAGTGAACGTGGTCACTGCAGAGCTTTTCAAACGCTGCCCGGATGCCGAGAGCATGAGCGGGATGGAGCTCGATGCACTCAAAGAGATCATACGGTCGATCAATTACTACAACAACAAGGCAAAAAATATCCTTGCCGCAAGCAGCATGCTTGTCAAGTCATATGACGGTGAAGTCCCCCGTACGAGAGAAGAGCTTGAAAGCCTGCCCGGTGTGGGCAGAAAAACGGCCAACATCATACTCAGCAATGCGTTCGGTCAGCCTGTTATGGCTGTCGATACGCATGTGCACAGGGTCTCGAACCGGATCGGGCTGGCCAAAACCGGCTCGCCTCGTGATACCGAGGATGCGCTGCTTGCAATCATTCCGGAAGAAATGGTCATCAACTTTCATCACTATCTTGTGCTGCACGGCCGCTATACCTGCAAAGCGCGTAAACCTCTATGCAGCGATTGCCCGATTGTTCCGGCCTGTGACTATCCCGAAAAATCAGCCTGAAGTACCCTAAACCAGTTCTATTTTCTTGTCTACCGCATAATGCCATTCGCCTTCAGGCCGGTTTCGGTGACCTGTCCAAAACTCCAGTGTTATCCCTTTGGAGGAATCAACCTGAGAGGTAAAAATTTCAACCTGATAATAAAGTTCATCCAGCAACTCCTCCCAGGCGCTTTCAGTATCTTTGAATGACTTCAGGGGCAGGAGAGCGCAACAGTCTGCCTGAAAATAATCGGAAATGGCAAGAAAGCTGTCCGGCATCAGAAAACCTCCCCGATAGGTTCCTCTCGGCCGTTTTACACCTGGAACTTCGATCCAGAATTCAAGCAGCGATTCAGATGTGAGCTGCCGGTCTTCGGCAAGACGGGCAAGAAGCTGGCGTGCGGCATCGCTGATGAGTTGTTTGTTATCCGTTGACAGTTCCCTCAGTTTGAAGTCAGGCGTGTGATCTCGCATAGGATAGGCGTTTTCAAGGTATTTGTAATCAATGGGTTATTTAAAAAAATATACAGTTATTCCCTTTCACCTTCAACCGTTGTCTGCACCTGCCGGAGCAGAGCTGAAACATACGGGAGCTCACCGCCAACCCGGGCGAGCGAGCAAGGATACAGCCTGTTTGCCTCTGTCGGATACCGCCAGGCTACCGCAGATTCTTCACACTGTCTCCTCGCATAACTCGGCCAGCCTCAACCCTCTTACGGAATTGCAGATAAAAAAACAATCCGCATGTTCCAGGTCCTCGATCGTAAGTACTGTTTCACGCGCATTTGGCCGGGTAGCGAGGAAATTTCGTCTGAATATGCCGTTGAGCAGGCCGGAAGAAATGTGCGGAGTAAGATACCATCCGTCTTTAAGGATGATGATGTTGCTGATCGCTCCTTCGGTCACTTCTCCTTTTTCATTGCAGAAAACAACTTCATCATACCCCCTTTCCACGGCTTTTTGCAGGAGCCTGTCATATTGCTCCCGGATCGTTGTTTTATGCTTCCTCAAAGGCTCGTTTTTCGGCATGGATACCGATGCCCTGCAAACCCGTACCGGATGAGCGGAGAGCCCGGACAACAGTTTATCGAAGCTCAGCAGAAACCGGCCTTCCCGGCGAAGTTCAAGACGGACCTTGCAACGGCCCGAGTGCTTCAGATCACGTTCTGCAAGAGACTCCAGATCGCGGCGGATCTGCATCTCATCGCATGAGAAACCCAGACATCCGGCAGATCGCCGAAGGCGTGACAGATGTTCGTCAAGCCAGACAAAAGAACCGTTATACAGCATGGTTTCGAAAATCCCGAAATCCCTGCCGGACCCCGGATCGAGGATCTCCGCCTTCAATCTGCACTCATCGAACTCTTCACCGGTTTTCGAATCCCATACGATACCCCCTCCTGCTCCGTACTCCCCCCTGCCGTCATGGAGCGTCATCGTTCGTATCGCTACGTTGAAACACATCGATCCGTTCGGAAGCATATACCCTATTGCACCTGTATACACCCCTCTTGGAGAATCTTCAAGCTGCCGTATCAGCTGCATCGATCTGATTTTCGGTGCCCCGGTTACGGAACCGCAAGGGAACAGGGCACGGAAAATATCGTACAGTGAACAATCCTCGAGCAATTCTCCCCGGACGGCAGATACCATCTGATGCAGGGAGGGATAGGTCTCAATAACGAAAAGTTCGGGGGTTTCGATCGTACCCGGCCTGCATATCCTCCCAAGATCATTGCGCAGAAGATCGACGATCATGAGATTCTCGGCCCTGTTTTTTTCATTCGACCGCAACCACTCCCTGTTCCGGCGGTCTTTCTCTTCACTTCCGCCCCTTGGGGCCGTTCCTTTCATCGGCCTGGTCACGATGACGCTCTTCTCAAGCGAGAAGAACAGTTCGGGAGATAACGAAAGAACCTGACTTTTCCCGAGATTCAGCCATGCCGAGTATGCACCTGACTGTTTGCCCAGAAGTCTTGCGAAAAGCCCCGAAACATCTCCTCCGAAACCGAATCGGTACCTCCCGGTAAAATTAACCTGATAGACATTCCCGCATGCAATATGCTCTTGTATCAGCTGTATCTTTTCCGCGTACTGTTCAGCTGTGAGGTCGAATATCGGTTGAGAGGGCTGGCAATCACCGGAGAGCAGCTCTTCCGACTCCTCCTCCGTGAGCCTGTCAGGCGATCGATAGACACCGAACCATGCAAGAGGCAACACGCCTTCTCCACCTCCCGGAAAATCGAAGGATTCCGGCTCGAAGCCATAGCCGGCCTCGTAACCGATATACCCTGCAAGGCTGAAACCTTTGGCAAGAAACTCCTCGAGTTTTCTAAAAAAAGGACGGAGACCGGCAAGAGATCTGAGTTCAACCGAATCGACCGGATCGGAAAAGCGCAGAAAGCCCCCGGGAGTGCTTTTCAGAAACGAACCGCCGAACAAGACCGTATGGCGGGGAATTTGCTGCGTGATACCGGAGAGCTTATCCCTCATGAGTAATCAGCGATTCAAATCGAATTGATTTTCCAAGAACGCTCTCCAGCCAGGGTTTCATTCTTTCCGCAGCCCAGATCTCTATATCAGGATTTCTCAAGGCATTGAGACCGAGCGTAATGGTGCTGTTGGTTATAGCTGCCTGAATGGTGACAATATTCTGACGGTGCCCCCTGTCGAGGCCGTTTGCGATCCTGAGAATGCCCGAGAGAACATCGACCGCTCTCCGCTGTTTCGGCTTGAGCTGACTGTAAGCGTCGTGTTTTTCGGTGGGCGGGGATTTTCTGTGATACCTTGCAACATTTGCCATGATACTGATTTCGGCCGGAGCGAAACCCCGGAGCTCGCCATTGAGAATAATGTACTGGCTGTGTTTATGATGGGATGAAATTGAGAGAAAGGTGCCGATATTGTGCAGCATGGCCGCATATTCAAGCAATTCGCGGTCATGGACATCGAGCCCGTGCAGCGGCTGCAGCTGATCGAACAACTGCAGGCACAAAGCGGCAATCTGTTCGGAGTGCTTTTTGTTCCACCCGCAGCGATATCCGAGTTCTATGACGCTTTGACGGCGAATATCCAGTTGCAGCCTCCCCTCCCTTCTGCCGGAACGATTGCCTTTCAGGTAATGGATAACCATCCCTTCCCTGAGTGCTGAATCGGAAATTGCCACCTCCTTGAGCTTGAACATGGAGAAAATAACGTTCACCAGAACAAGACCGGGTACAATCAGGTCCACCCTTTTTTCATCCAGCCCGGTGAGTCTTTTTCTTTCCGAAGCGTCGAGCTTGATAACCGATTTGTAAAACTTCTGAAACTCTTTTCTGGTAAACACACTCTGGTTAAGAGTCACTTCGTCTTCGCGCCCTGTCATCGACCGGACCATTCGTGCAATATTCTGGGCTGTTCCCGAAGACGCTATCGCTCTTTTGATGTCCAGTTCCTTCGATTTTTCAGCCGATGTAAACAGTTCGGCTGCAAAGAACTGCTCGAGCAGGTTCAGTTCACTTTCTGAAACAGGATCGGTTGTAATGAAACGTTCGAGCATTCGGGCCACCCCGATTTTCCGGCTTTCAAGCAGCAGTATCCTTTTGTGATCCGCTATGATGAACTCTACCGAACCACCCCCTATATCAAAAACAAGCTCGGGCTCCGAAGAAAGCCTCACAGCATGCCTTACCCCGTAGTAGATAAACTGTGCTTCTTCAAGGCCGGAAATAACCTTGATCTTCAGACCGGTTTCCTCCCGGACTTTCTGTAAAAAAACATCTTTGTTTTTTGCCTCCCGAATAGCGCTGGTCGCAAAAGCGATAATGCTGCCCGGCTTGACCCCGTGCTCTGCTGCAAGCACCAGAAAATGTTTCAGCGTGGTTATGCCCGCTTCCATTGCCCGGTCATCCAGCATTTTTGTGGAAATGCTGCCTCGTCCGATGCAGATCATGTCCTTGACCCGGTCGATCTCAACAATGCCCTTACCTTCGCTCTCCTCAACGATTACCATGTGAAAAGAGTTGGTGCCCAGATCTATCGCTGCGACTCTTCGTGCTTCTTTAATCATCGGGAAACATCCGTGGATCTGGTTGGAAAAAACTGACGGACAACCGGCATAAGGGTTCGACCGGTTCGAGAAGTTCACAAGATAAATTTTTTATCAGGGACAAAAAAGATCGGCAGGGTATATTGCCGCACCATTGCGGTCAACACCGGACAGGAAAAGACACATGAAATTTACAGGTCCGAATATATGGGTTACGAAAGAGTTGCGTATCTTCCGTGATCGAGAAACGATAAATGCGCTAGAGAAGCGTTTGAAACCGATAACAGCATGAGGCATTCAGGAACCCCCGGCCGGAACTTCAAGTTCGAGCTTGCACGTAAATTCATTCATCTTTCCTCCGTCTCCATAGCCATTATCTATTGCAACATAACAAAGGAGCTTGCCCTCGTACTTCTTATTCCTCTTTTTGCAGGTTTTCTTTCAGTCGATCTTCTCAAGAATTTTATCCCCTCCCTTTCCCGCTGGTATCACGACACATTCGACCCGATGCTTCGGGAGCATGAACTGGAAAAAGGGTTTATACAGCTTAACGGGGCTACATTCATATCGCTGTCCGCCCTTTTGCTGGTACTCCTTTTCCCGAAAATAATCGCCATTACCTGCTTTTCGCTTGTAGCCGTATCGGATACGATTGCGGCGCTTGTCGGCAGAAAATTCGGTCGACATCCCATAGGCGAAAAAAGCCTGGAAGGCAGTCTCGCATTTCTGACTTCAGCCATCATTATTGTTGTCCTGATTCCCAGGCTGGATCTGTTTGCCGGCATCGTGACGGCCGTTGCAGCAACGGTAACCGAAGCCTTGTCGCTGAGAATAAACGGTTTCAAGGTCGACGACAACCTTACAATCCCGCTCGCAAGCGCTCTGGTTTGTTACCTGTACTACCTCTTTGTTTTACCGAACAAGCTCCCGCTGCTCGAAGCTTGTCCATAAGCCTGCACTATTCCGAGGGAAACGTATCATGGAAACTGTAGTCACCGAATCGGCATCCATAGCGGCCGCCCGGATAAATCGCGGAGAGGTTGTTGCGTTTCCCACGGAGACCGTCTACGGACTTGGTGCAGATATTACCAACGAGAAAGCCCTTCAAAAAATCTTTACCGCAAAAGGCCGCCCCCCTGACAATCCTCTGATCGTTCACATCCATTCACCTGAGCAGATACTGGAGGTTGCATCCGAGATCACTGAAGCCTCCGAAATACTGATACGTCACTTTTTCCCCGGCCCTTTGACGCTGATACTGAGAAAAAAACGCTCGGTTTCTCCGCTGATATCAGCCGGGCTGCCTACCGTCGGCATACGATGCCCGTCACATCCGGTTGCAGCGGCATTTCTCCGGCAATGCAACCACCCGATAGCCGCTCCCTCGGCAAATATTTCCGGACGGCCGAGCTCAACCGACTGGGAGGCGGTGTATGAGGATCTGAAAGGAAAAATCAGCTGTGTTCTCAAGGGCTCTCAAAGCACCATAGGGGTTGAATCCACCATAATCGACTGTTCGGTGGACCCTCCCCGCATGCTTCGCTCCGGCGCAGTCAGTCTTGAATCATTACAGCAGATCGTTCCCGGCATTACAGCCGCCGGAACCGTTGAAGATGAACAGCACCCCAGAAGCCCCGGCCTGAAATATCCGCACTACTCCCCCTCGGCGCGTATCAAACTTTGCGGTGAGGGTTATCCCGACTGCAAGGGAGAAAAAAACAGCGCCTGGATCGGTCTTTCCACTCCGCCTGAAGGGATAAAAAAAATGGTTGTCTGCCGGAATATTGAAGAGTACGCTTACAAACTTTTCAGCTTTTTCCGGGAATGCGACCGGGAAAAGATCGCGGTCATCTTCTGCGAAATGCCGCCGGAAAGAGAAATCGGGCGTGCAATCCGCGACCGCCTGCTCCGGGCCGCCGAGGAACATCATGGTTGACGTAACGATTCTGCTTCCACCCGGTACCGGCCGGAATGCTTCACCCGGATGTATCAAACGGATTTGCAGTACCACTCCGCTGCACCTTTTCCTATGCTACCCGAATCGTATATCTTACAGGGCTAACCGACATATATCAGAATAAAAAAAATATATATGGATATATATCCAAACAGGCATCCGGTTTATGCCAGCCTTATTTTATACGTAAAAATTTGCATTATTCAACAAATTCACTACTATATTACTGTATATAAGATGAAATGCCGATACTGTTGTCCATTGGCTTCAATAATTTTATGAAACACAAATAAATCGGCAACAACCATATACCCCCAATATTATAAAACCTCGATCACTTCACAAGGCTGTACAAGCAGTTGATCCGGATGCGATCCGGCTCTGCGGATATGTTTTACGATGTTGTATTGTAGATGAAGTATGAAGTAAGCAGT
>JANQFD010000162.1 GCA_028278005.1 Chlorobium sp.
GGATAGTCGGTAATCACACCATCCACTCCCATTCCGGCGAGCGCTTTCATTGCTTCCGGTGAGTTGACTGTCCAGGGAACGATACCAATACCCTGTCCATGCAGCATTGCAACAAGAGCGGGACTGACCATGGAAAAATACGGATTCAGGTAATCCGGCAGGAAGCCGAGCCCTTTGAGCTCGGTTTCAGGATTCTGACCTCTCCCGACCAGCAGCCCGAGACTGAGTGACGATGAAATGTTTTTTGCCTCCTTGAGAATACGGGCGTCGAAAGACTGCAGCCTCACACGGGAAACCATGCCCGACTTCTCTATTACGGCTGTGACAAGTTCCGCATATTCATCCGGAGGCGGATGCATAACACCGTCACCATCTTCTCCGGACTTGACTTCAAGATTGTAAATCATGCCGCTGTGCCGACGCATTTTTTCACAGTACCGTTCCACCGAACAAAATACATCTTCAAGCAGCGGTTTCTCCGCACGCACGGATTGCTGTCCTGGAAATCCCGCCACCGGTATTCCGCAGTCAAAGCGGACAATATCCGCGTATTTCATGGTAAACAGCAGATACTTTGCTTCATCACTCTTTGTAAGCACTTTCCCGTCAGGCGTAGCGCACATCCCGGCCTGCATATACGGATCGTGAGAAACAACCACCCGGTTATCTCCGGAAATGCAGAGATCGAGTTCAATTGCGTCGACTCCAAGCTCAACCGCCTTCAAAAACGCCGGAACGGTGTTTTCCGGGAAAAACGAGCGGGCTCCTCGATGAGCATGTATTTCGATGAATTGCTGCAATATAAAAAGGGGCTCGCGGAGCCCCTCTGGAAGATTGTACTGAGACAGATTATTCCTTTATCAGCCAGCGCTTGAATCCCTCAACCGTTTTTTCAAACTCGTTTTCTCCGCCGGCATCATTGACCGAGCAGATTACCCGTTCAAAGCCAACAAGAGCAAAATAGATCGCCTTGTCATAAAAATAGTTGAGCTGCTCGCCAAACTGAATAACACGGTTAAGATCGATACCCTCTGTAACAATACCCTGATCTTTGATGTATTCCACAAGCATGTCACGCTCAAGTATGAGTGAGTATACCATCTCGCTGGATTTGATACCGGCCTGAGCTCGCGACTCGCCCATTTCACGGAAATTCAGGGCGATTTCCCTGTCTATATTCTCCTGCTTCGCAATCCATTTCCCGAGCCTTCTGAAACGCTCAAAGACAATGTCATGAAGTTCTTTCCTGGAAAACTTCGTGTAACCGCTGGTCAGCGAGTTGGACCGAACCTCCTCTACCCATTTAAGCGAAAGAGACTCGGCATGATCTTCAATAAGACCTATAAAACGATTGATAAGCAGCATGTTGCGGTTATTTATAAGTGGTAATACCTCTACCTGTAAAAGCTACAAGTATTGAAAAAAGATTTCAAACAGAACCGTCCGTTTTCAGCAGTTTTTCCCGGGCGACATACCATGATGCACTGAAACACCAACAGGCATTTCAACTGTGCCGGTTATGCTGTGTAACCCTTTTGTGCCTGGATGATGTTTTTCTTTTCGGCCTTGCAGTCTTTTTTTTCCTGACCTTGTTGCCTGATATTTTCTGACGCTCCGAAAGGTCTACCCCCTGTGTGCCGAAAAGCTCGGGGTAGTAGTTTTTTTTCTTGTTGAATTTGTTCTTTCGGTACTTCTTTTCAAGGTCGGCGTAAGGACTTGGCGCTTCTGGAGAGGTGTTCGGGTTGTTGAAATTGGGTTCTTCAAGCACCTCCTCAAAATCATCCGAAACCACGTCAGGATGAATATTCTTGTACAAGCTGGTTTACGTTTATGTTAACAATCCTGAATCGATGCCTCAGCATATATGGTCAATACATGTGATCATTGCGTCGATCCATGACCGGGGGTTAGTAATTTAAAATTTTAACGGTAATATGCAAGAGAGCCCCGAATACTCCGGCTATTTCATACAGAATAACGCATTTACCGTTGTTTGTTGAGCCGATAAATAGTAAATTTTGGAAAAATCAACCTTTTATCCGGAGAATAACATGGTAGATATTCGCAAATGGATTCTTGCCGTCATCTGCCCGCCTGCCGCCGTCCTTGACAAAGAAGTTGGAACCATTATGCTTGTCGGGCTTTTAACCGCTCTTTTTTGGGTACCCGGCGTTGTTGCTGCGTTGTTTATTCTGATCCAGCATCAGATTCAACATCGTCAGCCCCAGGTATAGATTTCCAGGAAAAATACCGCCTTCCATCGATCACAGCCTGACGGAATAGCGTTATTCCTGAGGTTCGTTTGCTGGTGCACCTGAAAAGATACGTCTACAAATCAGGACTGGCTGTTGTGCCGAAGAGCATCCACCCCTTTCAAGTCGCATTTTGCGGATTCTCCAACTCGGGGAAAACAACCTTGATGTCTCGGCTTGTTTCATCCCTGAAGAACCGCTATACCATCGGCTACTACAAACACGGCTGTCATCATCTCGATATCGACCAAGAGGGAAAAGACTCCTCCGTCGTCCGGGAGAATCGGGAGCAGATTGCCCCTTATGCTGCGCCACGCTTCGGGTAACGACTCTCTACGGTCGTTTCTCGAAGATTATCCCGTTCATTACCTTGCAATAAGCGATCCTTATCGTTTACAGAGTATCGATGACCCGACGGGGGAAAACCGGCTAAAAAAACATTGCTGTCAGGAAAACGGAAAAAACAGTAAAAGCGTTTTCATGTAAAACGATCACTGTGAAGGAAAAAGAACATGAAGATACTTGCTGCTCTCGACTTTACCGAAGCTGCTGACAATGTGATCAGAACCGCTCGGAAATTTGCAGACGCATCATCTGCAACCGTGACCCTGCTGCATGTTCTTCCCGAGGAGGGAAAGGGGATAGAGTTTAATCCGACAATTGAGCCTCATTATCAGCCTCCGGTGAAATATTATCGAGAACCCGATTCGAGCGGGGAAGGCGATACCGTCCCGATTCTGCATGACCAGCACTTTAAAAAGCTGCAGATTATTGCCGACACCCTGAACATGGCAGGAATAGAAACAACATTTTCGATTGTTCACGGTAATGCGGTGAGGGCGATTCTCGAAAGGGCTGAAAAAGAAAAGGCAGATCTTATCATGCTCGGTTCTCACGGTCATAAAACCCTGTATCAGCTTTTTGTCGGATCGGTTTGTTCGGGCATAGTAAATGAATCGCGCATTCCCGTGGTAATTGTTCCCCAGGAATTAGGGTAAAGCAATCCGGTCGGCCTGATATAAAGAGCGAATCTACGCGAATTCGTCGTAGGCTATCATCTCCTTCTCCACCCCCAGGTTGTCGAGCATCTCTTCAACTGCAGCAACCATAACCGGCGGGCCGCACATGTAGTATTCGATCTCTTCGGGTTCTTCATGCTCCTTGAGGTAGTTTTCATAGAGCACAGTGTGAATATAACCGGTGAACCCTTCCCAGTTATCTCCCGGCAGAGGGCTTGAAAGCGCAACATGATAGGAAAAATTAGGAAACTCCCCGGCAATCGTCTTGAACTCCTCATCATAGATCATTTCCTTTCGTGAGCGAGCTCCGTACCAGAAAGAAACTTTGCGACCTGTCTTCAATGTCTTGAAGAGGTGAAAAAGATGTGAACGCATCGGAGCCATTCCAGCCCCTCCGCCGATATAAACCATTTCCCTTTGCGTATCCTTGATGAAAAATTCCCCATAAGGTCCTGAAACACGAACCTTGTCACCGGGTTTCAGACTGTAGATATACGAAGAGCCTATCCCCGGGGGAACGCTCCCCATGAGATCCTGAGGCGGTGTTGCGATTCGAACGTTGAGCATGATGATATTGCCCTCAGCCGGATGATTCGCCATGGAATAAGCCCTGAAGGTTGCCTGATCATTGCTTGCTCTAAGCTGCCAGAGCTTGAACTTGTCCCAGTCTTCACGATATTCCCGGTCAATGTCGAAATCAGAAAAAACTATCTCCCGGTATTCAGGGATATCGATCTGGATATATCCTCCCGCCTTGAACTCAAGTTTTTCCTTTTCAGGGAGCTCGAGCACCAGTTCCTTGATGAACGTTGCGACGTTGCGGTTGGAACGAACCGTGCACTCCCACTGACGAATATTGAAAATCTCTTCCGGCACGTAGATGTTCATCGCATCCCTGACTTTCACCTGACAGGAAAGCCGTACATCCTGCTTGATCTCCGAACGTGAAATGTGGTTCAGTTCGGTAGGAAGCACCTGTCCGCCGCCTTCGGTAATCCGGCATTTGCACATTCCGCAGGTCCCCCCGCCGCCACACGCTGAAGGAATGAAAATTTTTTCATCGGAAAGCGTGGAAAGCAGGCTTCGCCCCGCACTGACCGAAAGGGCGTTCTCATGATCGTCATTGATGGTAAGCACCACCTTTCCCTGTGGCAAAAGCTTGCTCGCAGCAGTATTCAGCAGGGTTACAAGCAGAATAACTACAGCGACAAAAACCAGAACAGCCGAGAGAGCTACAAGCATCGATAGAATCTTATACCTCAGTTAAGTAACACCGCAAAACAATCCCCTAAAGATTGATCCCGGAAAACGACATATACGCCATGGAAATCAGACCGGTGAGCAGCATTGCAATGCCAAGCCCCCGCAATCCTTTCGGAACGTTGGAATATTTCAGTTTATACCGCATCGTTGCAAGCGTTACGATGGCGAGGAAAAAACCGATCCCCGCACTCGTACCGAATACCGCGGACTCGATCAGGTCATATTCCCGCTCAACCATGAACAGCGACGAACCGAGAATTGCACAGTTTACGGCTATCAGCGGGAGAAAGATACCGAGAGACTGGTACAACGTCGGGCTGACCTTGTCGAGAGTCATTTCAACAAGCTGAACCATAGCGGCGATGGTGGCAATAAACACGATGAACGTCAGAAAACTGAGGTCGACGTTTTCCATCCCGGCGATACCGGTCCATACCAATGCCCCTTTGCCAAGCAGGAACTCCTTGATCATCCAGTTTACAGGTACGGTTATGCCATTGACGAACACAACGGCCAGCCCGAGCCCTATTGAGGTCTCCACCTTTTTGGAGATAGCCAGAAACGAACACATCCCGAGAAAGTACGCCAGCAGGATGTTTTTGATGAAAATCGTTTCAACCGCAAGATTCAGATAATGCGATATGGCGTCCATCTAATCCTCCGTATAACCGTTGACCGTTCTCTGAAGCCAGATGAGCAAACCGAGTATGATAAATGCTCCGGGCGCAAGCAGCATGAGACCGTTATTCACATACCATCCCCCGTTTTCAACATAGAGAAAGTCGGGAACGATCCTGTACCCGAGAAGGGTACCGCTCCCGAACAGTTCCCTTGCCGCCGACACAAGCAAGAGGATAAAACCGTAACCCACGGCATTTCCAAAGCCGTCGAAAGCCGACTCCCGTACGTTGTTTTTCAGGGCAAACGCTTCCGCTCTGCCGAGGACAATGCAATTTGTGATAATAAGACCCACAAAAATACTCAGCTGTTTGCTGATATCGTAAAGAAAGGCTTTGAGAACCTGGTCGATAACAATGACAAGGGTTGCGATAATGGTCAGCATAACGATTATCCTGACCCTCGATGGGATAAGATTGCGTAATACCGAAACGATAATGTTTGAACCGGCCAGCACAAAGATAAGCGCTCCGGTCATTACTACGGCCGTGTCCATTTTAACCGTAACCGCAAGGGCCGAACATATACCGAGCACCTGTGTCGTTATAGGGTTGCTTCGGCTAAGCGGTCCGGCAAATGCGTCGAAAGCTTTCTTCATTGCCATGTTCTGTTCCCTTCATTGCCTTGCTTGAGAAGCTTCAGGTAAGCGTTCAGGTTATCGAATAATAGCCGGTTGACCGCTCCGGTGGTCAGAGAGGCACCGCTGATTCCGTCAACTTCATGTTCGCTCTCTTCCTGCAGCCTGCTTTTTGCAATGGTTACCGAAACCAGCTTACCATCCCTGAATATCTTCTTGCCGACAAACCGGCTGGCAAAAAAATCCTTATCAATCTCACCGCCAAGACCCGGCGTCTCGCCGTGATCATAAAACGAAATCCCTTTGATGGTATTCCTGTCCGGTTCCAGCGCTATAAAACCGTTGATGGTCGACCAAACCCCTTTTCCCGATACCGGAATCACATATCCTTCAGGGCTTTGCGGAGAACCAAATGTGTAATATTCACGCTCCTTTCCCTCGCTGTCCCTCACCTCTTGTCTGGTAAATTTCGACGTATAGAGTTCCTCAACATCTTTGCCGCTCATGTCGGGCTCCAGTACCCCGACCGTCTTCAGCACATTTTTCTTCGTATCCAGAGCCTTGTTGAACTCCTGGAGATCCTGAAGATTTATTTTCAGTAACGACAGCAGCAGAGCCGATACAACCGCCATCGCTATCACGAAAACATAGGTATAGCTGTTACTGCCTGTCATAAGCCTTCTGTCTTTTTGCGATATTCTGCCGGAGTACGAAGTAATCGATCATCGGTGCGAACGCGTTGCCCAGAAGGATCGACAGCATAATGCCTTCAAAAAATGCCTGGTTCAGCACCCTTATCATCACACAAAGCACCCCTATCAGGATTCCATAGATCCACCTTCCCCGATCGGTTTGTGCGGCACTTACAGGATCTGTTGCCATGAAGACTATCCCGAAAGCAAAACCGCCCATGACAAAATGATACAGCGGAGGAAGGGAAAGCATGGTGTTTTGCGATGCAGGAGCAAGCATGTTTGCAAGCAACGAAGCCCCAACCATCCCGACGAGCCCGCCTGCCATGATACGCCAGTTGGCTATTCTGGAGACTATGAGAACGGTGGCACCGAAAAGAGCCGCAAGAGTGGAGGTGCCGCCTACCGAGCCGGGAATCAGTCCAAAAAACATATCCTTCACGGTATACCCTGCGGAAGTGACAAGCGAGACGGCATCTCCACCCTCTACCGAAGCTGCCACCGCAAGAGGCGTTGCCGCCGTAAGATCATCGGCAAGTGACCAGACATGATCGCCGGTCATATCTCCCGGATAAGCGAAAAAGATGAACGCACGGGCAACAAGTGCCGGGTTGAACACATTATAGCCGGTTCCGCCCGTCACTTCCTTTCCGATAACCACGCCGAACGATATGCCAGCCGCAACCATCCACAAGGGCACTTCCGGAGGAAGCGTCATCGGCAGAAGAAGACCCGTGACAAGAAATCCTTCGTTGATATCATGCCGGCGAATGACCGCGAAAAGCAACTCCCACAACCCCCCGACAGCATAGGAAACGAGAATCATCGGCCCGGCAGCAACGGCACCTGCCAACAGGTTCTGCACTATGCCTGACCCAGGGTCAACCTGATAACCGATATTGAATAAACCAAAAAAGAGAGCGGGCAGAAGCGCAAGAATTACCGTAAACATCGAGCGTTTCATATCAACGGCGTCCCTGACATGCGGTGCTCTTGTTGTGGTGTTCCCAGGGACATAGAATACGGTGTCGACCATCTCGTACAGTGGTGCGAACCGGTACCATTTGCCCCCCTCGCTGAAGTGAGGAGAGAGGCCGTCGAGGTATTTTCTCAACCCTTTCATAGATTATCCATTCTTCTCGACATACTCCAGCCCTTCACGTATGATTTCGGAGATTTCCATTTTCGATGCATCGACAAATGAACAGAGGGCAAAATCCTCGGGATCACACTCATAGATCCCCAGTTTTTCCATCTCGTCGATATCCTCTGCAAGAATCATTTTCACCAGGAATGTCGGCAGTATATTCATGGGAAGGACGGACTCTATGTTGCCGAAAGGAATGATAACCCTTGGACTGCCGTGCATCCCGGTATCGACGCGCGTCCCACGGTTGTTTAACAGACGCGACAAAAAAAGGTTGGTTACGGAATATTTCCTCAAACCAGGTCTGAACCACCCGACGAACTCGCGACCGGCGCTTTCGGGTATAGCCGACACGGTTTCATGATAAAATCCCAGCGGATCATCAGCTGAACGTTGCACACCGGTCAGCACATCTCCTGAAATCAGACGGGCGTTTTTCCCGACCTTGTTTCCCCAGAGAATATCCCCGATCGTCATCCCTTGTCTTATTTTCACATAGTGTCTCTGGTCGACGGATTCACCACCGACCGTAACAATTTTGTCGACAGGGTATTTTCCTTTGAGAAAAAGCCTGCCTATCCGCATAACATCCTGCAGAGCAACATACCAGACAACGTCGTCACGATTCCGGATCGGAGCGATATGGTGGATATGGATACCCACATTCCCTGCCGGGTGAGGGCCGGCGAAATGGTGAAGCACAACATCCTTTGCTTGCAAAAGCGGTGCGCTCGAACTGTTTTTTGCAGTAACAAGATGCACAGGGCTTCCTGCCAGCTTTTTCAATATCGACAGACCTGTCTGCAATCCCGTTGCATCATGGTAGAGCAGGAAATCGGTATCGGGCGAAAAAGGAGCGGTAGGCATCGCGGATATGAAGACCGCCTTCGGCAATCGATCAGGATCGGCCACCCTTGAAAACGGCCGCTGTCTGATGACCGGCCAGAGGCCGGAAAGCAACAACTGCTCTTTGATTCTTCCGGAAGAAAGCGATGCAACAGATCGTTCATCACATCTCTCGAACTCCTCGAAAGATTCCGTTTTGTCGAGATCAATCACAATCTCCTCAACGGAGCGACGTTCCCCCAGGCCAATATTCACTATCCGACCTGCTCCCGGTGCAGTAACGAACATGTCGGGACAGTTTTTGCTGTAGAACAGAGGAGAACCTGTCTTGACGTGCTCCCCCTCTTTTACTGTCAGCTTTGGCTTGATCCCTGTGAAATCACCCGGCCTGATTTTCAGACGGGCCGGCTGACCGGCATTGACCAGACGTTGCTCAGGTTTTCCTGCAAGAGCAAGGTCGTGGCCCTTTTTCAGTCGGATCACATCCATAAGCGGAGAAGAGTGGGCAGAGTAGGATTGATGCTGTAAAATAAACTCTGCGTTTTAAGCTTGCACGTCAACTGCTGAAGGGGAAAATTTTTCAAGTAGAAGAACTCATCACCTGGTGTAACCTAACGTCAAACCATCTCTGTGCGATTTGCAGGACAAGGTCTTTGAGATACAGCATGGCACCTTGGCTTAGTCAATATCGATATGCACCTCGTTTCGTCTGAGAAACGGCAGGGTCCATGGTGGGTCGAAACTTGCCGCCCTTGGTCTCGAAGCCGGGCGGTATCCGTTATCAATGATCCATTTATTCAGTTTTTCAGAGTACTTGTTGATGTTCTTCTCTGAATGAAGACCTGAATATCGTATAGTCGCAACCTTGCTTCCGGGAATTTCACGTAATACTATGCCCTGGTCAAGCGGTTTTGGAATCGTCTCGATCGTATATGTATGCGGCATGACAAATGCCGTAACCCATTTCTCGCCGGATTTCTTCTGGATGACCGGGGCGGTCATGGCTATTTCTTCACTCCCCTGTTCTTGCAGAACGGGTGCCGTCATATCGATACTGGTTTCAGATTTGTTTGCACCGAATATGAAGCTTGCCAGCTTGCTGAACGTCTTGCCGCTGGTTGACCGGTAATCACCCTCCATCGTGGTTTCCGCAATGATCATCGGCTCATACTGGCGCAACTCGTACTCTCCGTCAGACTTCAAAACTGTATACTGCGCTTCTTCTGCAGTTCGCTTGCCCAGCACCGAACATCCTGCCAGCAACAAGCTTGAAAGCAGCAGCAACATCATGTTCATCTCTATCCTTCTCCCGTATTTTTTTCGTGATTGCCTCATTTTCATATATAGTCAAACAACAGAAATTGGAAAAAGGTTTTTTGTCACATCCCCCAGAGGTTTCCGGTATGCACCGGTTTCTCCTGAAGCTTCAGATAGTAGAAAAGCTGTGCCTTGTGAACTTTCAAATGGTCGACCATCTGGAGCAGCTGATAGCCGAGTATGATTTCGGTCGGGTCCCAGGGTGCCGTTGTTTTTTTCGTGGCCAGATCCTCTTCACTGCAGCCTGACACCAGAGAAAGCGCACGTTGCCTGTCCTCGTTCAACAACCGCTTTGCTTCAGTAACGCTCTCGATCCGATCCATCTTTTCTGCGGGCGGGAGCATCTCTTCAGGAGAAAGAGTGTTCACATCAACTCCTTCAGGCAGCCCCCAGTCACCGGTAATAAAACCGCGGATACTGTCGCCGCAAGCATCGGTGATGTGTTTCAGCAGTTGACCTGTTGTCATCCAGTTGCTTCCTGTAGCAGGTCTCCATGACAGCATCTCCTCATCGACCAGCTCCAGCAATCCTTCCGTTACTGCATACGTTGATTCAATCTCTTTTGTTAAAAGCTCTTTCCAGTTCATGATTGCTCCATTTTAAAATGATTCTGCACATACAGTGCAAAATAAGTAATCCATTTACTGGGTTTTCCTTTTTCTTCGACAT
>JANQFD010000167.1 GCA_028278005.1 Chlorobium sp.
TCTGTTTTAATCCCTTCCAGATTATCTCCTTATGAACAATTGAGAGTTTCTCATAGGGCCGGTCGACCGGAATACCAACTTCACCGGCAATCTGTAACAGTTTTTTTCTGTGACGGCTGTACTTTTCCGAGTTCCAGCAGACAACTGCTCCTTCGGCAAGACTTAACGACTTGTTCGGAATCACCGCGTCTTCATCTATACCGGCAACCCGACCGAAACCCTGGCAGTCGGGACATGCTCCAAGCGGAGAATTGAAGGCAAAAAGCTGTGGGGTCGGCTCCTGATACTCAACGCCGTTCAGCTCCAGACGGTCGCTGAAGCGAAATGTTTTTCCACCGACAACTTTCAGTAATGCATAGCCACTGGATTCGTTGAAACAGATTTCGGCTGCTTCGGCAATCCTGCCCCCTGTTTTTTCATCAGGTACGGCTTTGAACCGGTCGACCAGAACCATCACCTGCTCTCTCTCTTCGGCCTTCATTCCCGCAACGCTCTTTCGAACGTGCTCATCGTTGATGTCGAGTATTTCGTCCTGATAGACCAGACGGAAGAAGCCTTTTCGCAGAAGATTCTGCAACTCTTCTTCGACAGGACAGCGATGCCGGAAAGCATCGGTATGACAGGGAAACGGAAATCCCACAAAAAATCGTGTACCTTTTTCAAGAAAGCCTGCCTGGATACCGACATCCTCCGGTGTATGCTTTAACACCAGTTCATGAGTATCCGGGGAATAGATTTTACCTATCCTCGCAAACAGCAGCCTGAGATAATCATATATTTCAGAGACGGTGCCTACTGTTGACCGCGAGTTTTTAGGAATGGCTTTCTGTTCGATCGCTATGGCAGGAGCAATGCCTTCTATCGATTCAAGTTCCGGCCTGGGTAGTCTTTCGAGAAACTGCCTGATGTATGCAGACATCGATTCGACGTACCTTCTGTGACCTTCGGCATACAGCGTATCGAAAGCCAGGCTCGACTTGCCCGATCCGCTTACACCGGTAATGACGACAAACCTGTTTCTGGGAATCCTTACCGATATGTTCTTCAGGTTGTGCGTAGCTACACCCTGCATGACAATATCAGGAAGAGCTGTTTCTACTCCGGGAACCTGGCTCACGCTCTACAACGGGTTTTGTTGACAATAAACAGGGGTAGAGAAGCTAACTGAAAAAGGGCTGCGATACAACTTCGGATGGGACACATTTTTTCTGGGATCAACCGATGACCATCAACCGTCATAGCTTTTCTGGCTCAACAGAAGCGTAGAAACCGTAGTACTGGCCATCAGCAGGTCGATTTTCTTTTCGAGCATGAACATATAACCTCGATGCGTACACTTGCTTACAATTTCACATTTACCGCTTTCAACGGAACACCGCATCAGGTGAGGGTTGCCTTCTGTCGCTCTTCCCACATCGGAAACGGTTATCTCTTCCGGTGATTTTGCCAGCATGTACCCCCCCTTGACACCCTGTACCGAGACTGCAAGCCCTGCTCTCTTCAGATTCTGCATGGCCTTTGCCATGAACTCCTGGGAAAATCCTATTTCAGCAGCCATCTCCTTTACCGTCACGACACTGCCGGCCTCTTTCCGGGCCAGATAGACAATGGCGTGAAGACCGTATTCAAATTTTCTTGATACTTTCAACATTATAGGTATGTGATGGTTCGCAAAAATCGGACATGTTTAAACCAATTTAATAAATTCAACAAATATCCTGCGTATTTCAGTGTCATATATATTATACTTTTGAAATTGACAGACTTTTTGCCGGAAGTATTATGAATAATCTTTCCTCAGATCTTTATTTCAGCTGGGAATACGAAAAGCAGAAAAAAGCAAGAATACGATACCGGGAATTCGGCCGATCCGACAATACAAGGCAGACACTGCTCTTCGTTCACGGTTACGGCGGGATGCTGGAGCACTGGGAACAGAACATACCTTCTTTTGTTGACGAGTATCATGTACTCGCAATTGACCTTATAGGTTTCGGGGGATCGGAAAAACCAAACGTCAGATACCGTCTCTCTCTTTTCGCAGAACAGATCGGCGAGTTCCTGAAATTCAAGGGTATATCCCGTGTCATTCTTGTCGGCCATTCAATGGGAGGCGCCTCCGGGCTGTATTTCGCACATTTGAATCCCGATGCCGTCGAAGGGCTTGTGCTTGCAAATCCTTCGGGCCTGTTCGGCGATACCATGGACCCCATGGCAAAGACATTTTTCAGCCTTATTGCCTCCCCGGTCATCGGAGAAGTGATGTTCGCAGCTTTTGCCAATCCTGTCGGAGTGAGCCAGAGCCTTATACCGACATACTATAACCAGAAAAAAGTCGACTTACGGCTCATAAACCAGTTCACCAGGCCACTCCAGGACAAAGGTGCAGTATGGTCTTACCTCTCCCCGTCCCGCAGGCCGCATGATTTCTCGCTTGAATATCTCCCGAAACCGTGCAACTATAGAAACAAGGCTTTTCTTGTATGGGGAGCAGAAGACACCGCGCTCCCACCTCACAAGATCATACCTGAATTCCAGGAGCTTCTGCCTCAGGCCGGGGCATACATCATACCGGAAGCTTCACACTGTATTCATCATGACGCCCACGAAACCTTCAACAGCCGTTTGGAGTATATCCTCGCGCACGAGTTTTGAGCAAAAAGGAGCCAGGCAAGCAACCAGCATTCTGAGAAGGTGCAAGGAGACACGGCTACAATGAAAACAGGTTCGATTTCCAGTTGTAACAATCCCTTTTACCTGAGCCTGTCAAATCATGAAGCCTCCCCGAGTCTTCCGCTTTGGCGGAACCGTATATCCTGGAGATGCGGAGCCTTGATTCCGATCTGGAAAAAGTAACTGCTGTACTCTCCTGTCGGCACCCACTGAAAGCTCATATCCCAGCAATCAAAATCCCCGTAAAGATTTATTTGCGGATAAACCAGCTCATGGTTTTGGATATCGTACCCCGTGTTCAGCCCAAGATGCCAGGTTTTGCTCAATGAAACTCTGGCAGATGTATTGAGCAAAACAGTCGTTTCCGCCTCCTGTAACGGATCATACTTGTTTGCATTCAGATAAAGCGAGAGCCTCAGCTGCCACGGCAGTCTGTAATTGGCATACCTGTAGGCATCCCGGTCAAAACGCTCCCTGAAAATCGCTCTTTCGACGCTTATCTTCTCGATCTCTCCTCCTGAACCATCGCCCGACAAACCCGCTTCATCTTTTTCTTTTCCACCAAAGCTTCCCCTGAGGTTCAGGCTCATGTTTATAAACCCCTGAACAAAGCGCAATAAACCCTTTCCGTCATCCACGCTGAGTTTGTCAATGCGTTCGCCGGTAAGAGGATCGAAACTGTAGAAATCATAGGTTGCCCCGGCCCGTAAAAGAAGATGCGGAGAAAGAGCATTGCTCGATGCCGAGAGCGTTAACGGGGCAATCCTCAATGAATCGGCCGCAAAATTGTAATTCGTTGAAGCGGTAAGAGAGAGCAGTTGAAGAATCCTCTCACCGGCGAACGTATCCTCTCCGGAAACCTTGCCTCTCAGTTTCGCCTGCAGCAGATTTTGCAGAGTTATGCCGACTGCACTCTTTTCCGAGAAAACATTACTGTAAAGCGCATTCTGGTACCTGTTATATCGTACCGGTTGGTTTAACGCGTCAAGATAGGTACCGTAGTAATCATAATCCTCCCCTGTAAAATCAGGGTTCCACGAAAAGGTGAGTTTTGGAATTATCGTATGGCGCAAGGCTTTTATCCCGACCAGATCCTCGAGCATTCCGGTGTAGAGCGTACCGTACAACCTGGTCTGTGCATCGAGGTCAAGCGAATAGGTGGAAAAATGTGAAGCATCATTTCTGGTTTCCGTAACAACCTGCCCGGATGTATTGTCATAGTATTTATCGATAAAGCCATCGACATAGTAGTTGTTGAAGTTCACACTCCCGTTAACATTGAAATACCTGAAAAGGGTCGAGCGTATACTGAACGGCAATCCAAGCTTCACTCCCCAGCGATCATCATCCAGAGGGTTTTTGTCCAGCCTCCCCTCAATATCCACTCTCTGTGAAAAGTTCGCCTTGTATCCTTTTGCAAACTCCTGAAGGTATGCCATCTGAAGACCGGCCTTGCCGGTGTAATCGCTGAAGTGATCACCGTTTGTAGTAGCAAACTCTGCAGATGCCGAAGCACTCGGGGTAAGAGAAAAACGGGATCTCCAGTCATCTGTCGAGGTCCCTTCTCCCCGAAAGGGATAGACACGCTCCTGATAATAGGTTGCGCTGACCGACTGTGTCAGGTCACTATCCCTGAGGTCCTGTGTTCGCTTATAACTTGCCGTTACGTTACGGCTTCCTTCGTCAAATGTTTTCGAAAAGGAAGCATAGGAACTGGCCTGTTCGTTGATAATCGTTTCAGGGTTTATCGAATTGATATCATAATATCGACGTCCTCCCTGATAAAACAGGTTTATATCCAGCCTTGCGGTTGGGTCAAATTGTTGATGATGTACGAGCCTGGCATTCCAGTTATTGTAATCGACATAATCCGGATCGTCCCTGTGTGAGAGAACATATCTTTCAAACTCCCCTTCGATGTAGCCGTTGAACTGATATCGCTTGCTGTACCGGAAACGATTTCCGAGCCTCCAGCTGCCGTTGAAGGATGCGTCGCCTTCCACACGTAGATCCATGTAATCGTTAAATGCCCAGAAATAACCCAGATTGGAAAAGTATATTCCCCGGTCATCCTCACTGAACCTCGGGACAAGGAATCCTGACGAACGCTCGCTCTTTATCGGGAGAAACATAAACGGCAGAGGCACCAGAGGCAGCGCGGGAAGGCGCCAGGAAAAAGGTTTGGGCCTGACATACAGAATAAGCGGTTTTGACACCACCTTGTCGCCGGGTATAATTTTCATATCCCTGCCGTAGAACCAGAAATCAGGGTCATCCTTCGGGCAGGTTGTATAGATCCCGTCACGGATATACAATTCGCCTGTTTCCAGCCGCTTCACATTGGCCCCCGTATAGTACCCCTCCTGGATCTCGGATGAAACATTGACTGTTTTCCCTCTTTTTGTCGAGTAGTTGTACGTCATTTGTTCAGCTTCGAACCCACCATCCTTGTCGGTGAACAGCGGAAGTTCCGAAAGCATTCCGAGGGAATCCCTGGCTGAATAGGCATCAAAAATGGACGTATTATAGTCGATAAGGATCCTGGGGGCATCGAGCTTCATATCCTCATACCTTATGGCTGCTTTGCCCCATAATTCCATTGTCCTGTCATCAATGTTGTAGATAACCGAGTCACGGGCTGTATAGGTAATCGTCGTATCAGGCCCGTTCCCGCTTTTTTTCACCGTTACCCCCTGAGCCGACGGACTCCCTGCACCGGCCGGTGTCTCGGATGTTGCATCGGGAGCCGCCTCGAGGCCACTGGAAGCCCAGACTCCTGCTGCAAGCAGAAACCCTGCGGTCAGAACAATCCTTCTTATGGATAATGGTGAAAGCAGCACCCTGAATGCACTCCTGACAGGCTAACGTTGATTTTAAAAAGGAGAGTTACAACAATAAA
>JANQFD010000077.1 GCA_028278005.1 Chlorobium sp.
AGGAACATACCGATAAGGGCGGAAACAGCTGATATTGCAAAAAAGATCAGCGAAAGCGCTACACCTGCGTTAGGATCGAGTTCGAGATATTGCAGTGAGTAGAAAAAGGTTATTTCTCTTGCCCCCGCGCCTCCAACAGTGATCGGCAGCACCGTTGCAACTGTTGAAACGAGGAAGATTGCAAGATAATCAATATGGTTTGACGGTACGGACAGGGCGAGGAGTATGAACCATGCGGAAACAGCCTGTGCTGCCTGGATCAGGATCGACTCACCGGCGGTAACGAGGAAAATCCTGTTGAATTGTTTGTAAAGGAGCCTTGTGAGCATCCAGGAGAGCGGGTAACAGAGAACGATAACTCCGTAGACAACAGGTATGTACTCCCTGTGGATTTCAGCGAAAGTGCTCGGCAGGAGGAAAAGAGCGGTTAAAAACACGAGGGCAAAAACACCGGCAACACGGTCCCAGAACACCGCATTGAAAACGTTAACCATTTTCATGCTGTGATTCTTTTTCAAAATGTAAATTTTGTATCCGTCTCCGCCGATACCTCCGGGTAAAAACATGTTATAGAACATTCCCAGGTAGTAAAGCTGCAGGTTGTAGATTTCCTTCAGGCGGAGACCGATGGCCCTGAAAAACCGGTTCAGCCTGAGGGCATTCAGGATCTTTGAAATATTAAAAACCACAAATGCCAGAAAAAGATAGAGAGGGTTTGCGGTTCTTATAATTTCCAGAAGCTTTTCCGTATCGGTTTTTACCAGGACTATATAGAGCGCGGTAAATGAAATAAGGAGCTGAATGATTGTCCTGACAATCTTTTTCTTACTGATGCTCTTTTTTGTCAACGATTTCTCTTATGATGTAGGGTTTCTTGTTCTGGGATTCGTAGTAGGTTCTCATGATGAATTCTGCGATGAATCCTGTTGTGATAAGCTGAATTCCGGTGAATGTAAGGATAACACCAAGCGTCAGCAGAGGTCGTCCCCCTATTTCCTGCCCGATAAGTTTGACAACCAGAAGGTAGAGATTGATTGCTATTCCCAGAAAAAAAGCAAGAAATCCAAGGGTGCCGAAAAGGTGCATCGGTTTCTGCCCGAATTTCTGGAAAAAGACCATGAACAGAAGATCGCTCAGCACCTTGAAGGTTCTGCCGATGCCGTATTTGGAAACACCGTACTTCCTGCTGTGATGCCGGACATCCATTTCAGCCATGCGCGCGCCGTAGAGATGAACGAGAACCGGTATGAAACGATGGAGTTCTCCGTAAAGTCCCAGGTTCTTGGCAACATCTTTTTTGAATACTTTCAGGGTGCAGCCATAATCCCTGATGTGGACATCCGTCATGGTTCTGATCAGGGCGTTGGCTAATTTACTCGGGATTTTTCGTAAAAACATGCCGTCTTTTCTGCCGGCTCTCCTTCCTGCAACGACATCCAGATCGTTTTCAACCAGGTGATCTATCATGGAAGGAATGTCTGAAGGATCATTCTGCAGGTCGCCGTCCATCGTTGCGATCAGTTCTCCGGATGCATGATCGATGCCTGCGGCAAGAGCTGTGGTCTGCCCGTAATTCTTGTTGAAAATCAGCAGTTTCAGATTTGTCGGGGCAAGCTTTTTGACTGCATCGACAGTTCCGTCCGTCGAACCGTCGTCGACGAGAATTACCTCGTGCTCAATGCCGGACAGTGCATCTTCGAGCGCTGCGAAAAGCGGCTTGATGTTTTGCTCCTCGTTCATCAAAGGTATGACAACCGATAGCCTCATAAATCAACGGTTTACTGTCGAAGCTTTGCTAAAACAATGCCGTTCTTACGGTAAAGGACGACTGTATCCGTAAGCCTTTCGAGGTATTTGACACTTGTCAGCACGATGTCTCCGGGTTCCGGTGTTCGCTTTTCAACCAAAGTTCCCGAATATAATAAAAAAGAGGGGTAATTGACTTTCCACATGACAATTTTATAGCCGTGTTGACGGGTGATCAGTGCGGCCTCTTTTACCGGTTCCTGCAAGAGTTTTCCTGCCAGGGGCATGATATGGAAATTTATGGTCAGGCAGAAAAGGGTGCCGTAGATGATAAAGCGTTTGAGGGGTGAGAGGAAGGGGATGAGGCTCACAACAACTATTGCTCCTGCACAGGCGCCAAGCAGGAAAGTATGGCGGCTTGCAGCCATGAGTTCAGCTGCACTTTCAAGAACGGTCCTGATATACAGGTCTTGGGTGATGCCGGTTGCATAAGGCAGGAAAAAAGGAACCGAAGCAAGCAGGAGAAGCACGGCTGCGGGCCACAGGGCAATCATGAAATGTTGTTTGACGTGTTGAAACGCCTGTGCAGCCAGAATGAAAAGAGGGGTATAGCCGTAGATGATATAGTGCGGGAGCTTTGTGCCGGAGAGTGAAAAAAAGATAAATACAAATCCGAACCAGATCAGCAGAAACACGTTCAAAGGGTCTGTGATCAGATTTCTGATCTTGCGGAAAACCGGAATCAGCAATGCGGTTGAAGGGGAAAGGCCAAGTAGCAATACCGGAAAATAGTACCAAAGGGAGCCACCATGTTTTTCGAGCGGTGTGCTGAGTCTCGATATGTTGTGTTTGAAGAAAAAGCCCTCTATAAAAGCCATGCCCTGATCAAGATATTCAAGTGTATACCATGGTAGAACAATCAGGAGAAACAGGGTTATTCCTGCCGGATTAAAAATTGCTTTCAGCCATGTCCGAATTTCACGCAGGTACAAGGAAAAAATAAACGATACGGCAAAGGGTATCAGTATGGCTACCGGTCCTTTTGTCAGGGTGCCAAAACCTATTGCCGTGAAGGACGCAAGGATATAGATCTTCCGGCGTTCCTTGTAGTAAAGAAATACTGCGAACATGCTCACGGCAAGCATGAAGTTGAGCAGTGCATCGGCAATTGCGGCTTTGCCGATAATGGTGACCTGCAGGGTGAGCATCATGGTTGCAGTGCTGATGAACGCGGTTCGAGTGTCCGCTATTCTGCGGGAAAAGAGATACAATGCGGCGGCCCATCCCGTAGAGGACAGAGCGGAAGGAAGGCGCAAGGCGAATTCATTCAACCCGAAAAGTTTAACGCTCAATGCCTGGAACCAGTAAATCAGAATGGGTTTGTCGAATCTGGGTTTACCGTTAAGATATGTGGTAAGGTAATTTCCGCTTGCCAGCATTTCACGGGTTGCTTCGCTGAAAGCGCCTTCATCGACATCAAAAAGGGGAACTGAACCTATGCCGGCAAAAAAACTGATGACACACAAGACGCCGAGTATGAGAATATTCTGTCCCTGGGGCATGTCAGTTTGATTTCTCATGCATCCTTTGTTTGAAGAGCAGCTGATAAAGCAGGAGTGTTGTTGCCGCTCCGAGGTATGAGCCGGCAAGGACATCGCTGAGATAGTGCTGTGTCAGGATTATACGGCTTGCGGCTATAGCGATTCCCGCCATATAGAGAATGATCTTGTAACGCGGAAAAATAAGGGCCAGAGCAGATGCTGCACCCAATGCTGTTGCAGAGTGCCCCGAAGGGAAAGATAACCAGGCGTACTCGATATGAAAAAAGTCGAACCCGTAGATCTGATCATGGATATAGAGACGAGGGCGTGCTCTTCCAAGGATGCTTTTGAGAATATTTGCTGCAATGCCGGAAAGCGCGACCGACGAGGTAAGCAGTAAACCGCCTGAAGCATTGAGAGAGTTTTTATTTCTGTAAAAAAGCCACAGGAGTATTCCTCCGAAAAGGTACCATTGTGATTCTCCCAGCCTTGTTATATGTTTGAAGGTCTGATAAAGTGCGCTGTCCTTGAATTCAAGGAAAAAATCCGTAAGGGGCCGGTCAATCCAGAAGTATCCTGCAACACAGGAGAGAGAGAGAACGGTGAGCCCGGTTATGGTGACGACGTTTTTTTGCATGACCAAATTAAGCAAAAAGTGCCGGATTCTGCCAAACCGTTCTTTTTATGCGTTACCTGTGATTCTGTCAGTAGTCCCGAACATCGACGGGGTCGCATTGTCCTGAAGTTTGCAAGAAAAGGGATGATGTTTCGGAAGAGAGCGGTAAACTCATATATTGAAGCTTTTTATGCGGTCTTTTGTTTAACCTAAATTGAGCGTTTCAACAAATGCTCCATAATAGTAAGTTTATTAATTTTATTAATAACAATCTCTTAAACTGTTTTTGTATTGAAATTATCCCTCGCCTTTTAGGTATGCATGAAAACTGATGTAGAGCCGCATCTGTTGAAACCCTTCGGGATTGTCGATCACACCGGATCTGCTTCGTTACAGGGAACTTGCGGTAGATCACTACAGCGGTATTCCCTGTGCCTCACATCTCCGGCATGCTCGACAATCGCTCAATTTAGGTTTAAAACATCACGCGCGCTCTATCGCACATGCCCGGTAACGCTATCCTGTAAAAGGGCTTCATTGAATTTTTTCCTGTATTGATTGTGAACCAGATATCTCCAACTGCTATTCTTCTGCTGTCCTGTCCGGATCGCATAGGGCTTGTTTCGCGGATTGCTCATTTTATTTTCGAACGGGGAGGCAATATTCTTGACCTCGACGAACATGTCGATCCTGAATCGGGCATGTTTTTTATGAGGGTATCATGGAGCATGGACGGTTTTTCCATCTCCGCTGCCGAACTTGAAGATGCATTCAGACCGCTTGCCAGGGAATTTCGGGCTGACTGGAAAATCCGTTTCAGGTCGGAAAAACCACGTGTGGCCCTTTTTGTATCGAAATATGAGCACTGTCTGCAGGAAATATTATGGCGGCACAAAACCGGAGAGTTTGCAATGGACGTCCCGCTTATACTCTCCAATCATCAGGATATGGAAGTGCTCGCTGAGCAGCATGGTATTCCTTATCATGTTTTTCCGATAACCCCTGAAAACAAACTGGAGCAGGAAACAAAAGAGCTTGAGCTGCTGAAGGAAAACCGGATCGATACCATTGTACTCGCACGCTATATGCAGGTTCTTTCACGGCAATTCGTCGATGCCTATCCCAACAGAATCATTAACATTCACCATTCGTTTCTCCCGGCTTTTTCAGGCGGTAATCCATACAGGCAGGCTTTTCATAGAGGGGTAAAGATAATAGGGGCTACAAGCCACTATGTGACCAGCGAGCTTGACGAAGGTCCTATTATCGAGCAGGATATCATTCGGATTTCACACAAGGATACATTGCATGATCTTGTAAGAAAAGGACGGGATCTCGAACGTCTCGTTCTTATGCGTGCATTGTCATCTCATATAGAGCACCGGGTGCTTGTCAACGGGCGAAAGACCATAGTTTTTATCTGACAGTGTAGCCGGATCGCCGATATATGTCGAGTACCGTTAGCAGGAATAAATCTAATAAACACCAATAGAAAAGGAGAACGCGCATGTTGAAGAAGCTGCTCGTATGTATCCCGCTGGTTCTTATGGGCTGTATCAGGGTTCCCGAAGGGGTGACGGTTATAGAAAAATTCGAGCTGGAACGGTATTTGGGTACCTGGTATGAAATTGCAAGAATCGAAAATTCCTTCGAGAAGGACTTTACCAGTGTTACGGCTACCTATACCCTTGATCAGGATGGCACGGTTGCTGTACTGAACAGGGGGTATGACGCTGAAGAAGGAGTCTGGAAAGAGAGCCGCGGAAAAGCAAAATTTGTGGACGATCCTGCAAAAGGGGCGTTGAAAGTTTCTTTTTTCGGCCCGTTTTACTCCAGCTATAACATAATAGGTCTCGATCGGGAAGGTTATGAGTGGGCTATTGTGTGCGGTTACAAAAAATCGCTGTTCTGGATACTTGCGCGAAAGCCTGTCATGGAACCCGGTCTCTTGGAGGAACTTCTTGAAAAAGCCGATTCAATGGGATTCGAAACAGAGGGCCTTGTATTCAATACGCCTCCCGACAATGAGGATGCATGACATAGAGTTTTTTCCGTCAGGAACCGGTTATCAGTTCCGGCGGGGCATGCCGGTGCTGCAATGACCACATCGAGGCATACAGGCCTTTTTTCTGCATAAGCTGCTCGTGTGTGCCCTGTTCTCTGATGCTGCCGTGTTCAAGAACCAGTATTCGGTCAAACAGGGACATGTTCCCCAGCCGATGGGTAATCACAACGAGCGTTTTTTCCTTTTTGTTTCGGCAAAGGGAAAGCATGCTTTGCATCACGCTTTTCTCGGTAAGCGTGTCGAGATTAGCTGTTGCTTCGTCAAGTATTATAACGGAAGCGTCTTGCAGGAACACCCGGGCTATAGCCATGCGTTGTCTCTCTCCGCCGCTCAGATTCATACCGTGTTGACCTGTCCACATATCGAGTTTGTCGGCAAACGGTTCGAGGCCGGCAAAATGCAGGGCACGCTTCAGCTCTTCGTCTGTAGCATCCGGTTTTGCAAGCATGAGATTTTTTCTGATGGATTCTCCGAAGAGGTAGGTTTTCTGGCTGACAATGCTGATGTTCTTCCGGACGGTTTCGGCATCGAGATGATCAAGTTTTTGATCCCCGATAGTTATGGTGCCTTCCGAAGGGGGCCAGAACTTGAGCAGAAGGTTCGAAATGGTTGACTTTCCGGCACCACTCGGGCCGACAATGGCTGTTTTTTCTCCTTCCCTGATGCTGAACGATACATCCGAGAGAGCGGGTATATGTGTTTCCGGATAGCTGAAAGAGATATTGCTGAAACTGATTGAGTGGTTGTCAGGGTACTTCGCGGGATGATCCGGTATCGTGACGACTGGCTTTACGTCGACGATTTCAAAGAGTCTTTTACCGGCAGCCGCATTTGCTTCGAGGTGCTGGACGGCATCCGGCAGCGGCAGAAAGGCTTCAAATGATGCCATGACCGCGATTATTATCATTGCCGTATAGATCCCGTTGATGTTGCCTTGTTGTATCTCGGGAGCAAGCAACCACAAGATTGTGATGACGGCACCGCTCATCAGGAGTCCCGTCAAAGATTCGTGAGAACGTTGAATAAGGGCATGCTTTCTCTGCAGTTCCAGCTCACGGAACTTTAACTCTTCAAGCTGTCCGATATGAGAACCAAGACGGTTGAAAAGCATCAGATCACTTATGCCCTGTATGCAGTCAAGGGTTTTCGTCTGCAACTCGGCCTGCAATGCCGAGATTTTTGATGAAATTCCCCTGTTGAGATAGCCGGAAAGCAACGGTATGCCTGTACCGGCAATGACGTGAAAGCAAAGAAGGACAAACGCGAACGTAAGCGAAATATTACCCATCAGAACCCAGAGGAGTATGGAGATCATTATTGCTGTGACGGGTGGAGCAATGACCCGCGAATAGAAATTCTCGAGGGTATCGATGTCTCCGGTGATTCTCTGCAGAAGATCCCCGCTTTTGTAATGCAGAAGCCTTGCCGGTGCAAGCGGCTCGATGGATTCATAGAACCAGATGCGTAGTCTGGAAAGAATTTTAAAGGTGGTATTGTGAGAAACGAGCCTTTCAATATAGCGGAGTATGCCGCGGGCAAGACCGAAAAACCTTACACCTGCAATGCCGAGCTGCAGCTCATGAAATGACGGGTGGAGGGCAGCCTTGGCAAGAATGTAGGCCGAGGACACAAGCAGTCCGATTCCGCTGCCTATTGTGGTAAAGCCGAGTACGGCTGCAAGCAGCATCCACCACTGATAGGGACGTACAATCCGAAGAAGCCTCGCTATTTCTTTCATACCGCTGTCCCCTCCGGATAGGCAAGTAACGCCTTACGGTAAAAACCGTCTTTTTGCTGGAGTGAGGCATGGGTGCCTGACTGTACGATGTTTCCCCTGTCAAACACAAGTATGAGATCTGCGTCTCTTATGGTGCTCAGGCGATGAGCTATGAGTATTGCCGTTTTTCCCTTGATCAGTCTTTTCATGGATTCGAGCAGTTCTTTTTCAAGAACAGGGTCTGTGTTCGATGTCGGCTCATCGAGAATCAAAATCGGTGCATTTTTTAAAAATGCCCTGGCAAGTGAAAGGCGTTGTGCTTCACCCCCGCTTATTCTGGCACCCTGTTCCCCAATCTTTGTGTCAAGTCCCTGGGGCAGAGAGTCGATAAATGCCCCCAGACGGCTTTGCTCAATTGCGTCCAGCAATTCATTTTCCGTGGCGTCTGTTTTTCCGATAAGCAGGTTTTCCCGAAGGGTTGCGTTAAAAAGATAGGGGTGCTGGGGTACCCAGGATATCCTGTTCAGCCATTCCTCGCGGTTATAGCTCTGAATGTTCGTATTGCCGTACATGATACTGCCTTCGAGAGGTTCGATAAAACGCAGAAGCATGTTGATAAACGTTGTTTTACCTGCTCCGCTCGGTCCGGTGACGGCTGTTTTGCAGCCGGGTTCCAGGGTGCAGTTTATGTCGTTTAATACGTTTCTGTCGCTGCCGGAGTAGGTGTATGAGACCGTTTCAAAACGAATCGGCTGTTCGGAAAAACGTTGTGTCCGGAGGGAATCTGTTGTACTGTTCTGCTTCGGTTCCGGTTTTTCAAGAAGAGCGAAAATATCGTCTGCAGCCTTGACTCCTTCCAGTCCGGCGTGAAACTTTGTGCCAAGCTGACGGAGAGGAAGATAAAAATCGGGTGTGAGGAGAAGGATGAACAGTGCGGGTTGGAAGCCGATCGAGCCGGCCCACAGTCTCAACCCTATTTCGACCGCAATAATGGCGGTGCCTATGGTGCTTACAAGTTCCAGGGCCAGCGACGAAAGGAAGGCAACCTTGAGAACTTTCATGGTCGAGTGTCTGAATGATTCGCTGATTTCAGAAATCGAGCGGGTTCGTTCCCTGCTTTTCCCGAATAGTTTAAGCGTTGTCAGGCCTTGCAGTACGTCAAGAAAATTGCCACTCATCCTGCTGAGGGTTTCCCACTGCTTTGCCGTTGCCTTTTGGGCAGCTTTACCTATAAGAATCATAAAAAGAGGAATAAGGGGTGCCGTGGCAAGCAGAATGAAACCGCTCAGCGGATCCGAAGGAAACACAACGGCAAGAATAAAGAGGGGAACCGCCATTGAGAGAGCAAGCTGCGGTATGAGCTGACTGAAATATGGATCGAGAGACTCGATCCCTTTCAGAATTTTTACACTGAGTCTCCCGCTTTGCACCGAGTTCGTGTACAGTGGTCCGAGAGCGGATATTTTGCGAAGCATCTTTTCATGCAGCAGACGTTTTATCTTGAGTGTCCCACGGTTCGCCTCTGTCTCGCTCGTCCAGTTGCACAAGGCACGAAGAAAACTGAATAACCCGAATAACAGGAGAGGTATCAGAATATTCCCGGTCCCGGCGTCGCCCAGAAACATAGTGTCGATGATTCTGCTCAACACGGCTGCCTGACCGATCATCATGACGCCTCCGAGCGTTCCGAGCACAACCGAAGCGATAAACGGCAAAGGATGCCGCGTCACAAGAAGAAGAAGCCTTCGGTCAAGATTCATGATGAAAAGCCTTTGATTCAAGCCGTATTCGTCGCCTAATTGTACGGAATAATATCGGAGGATGCAATGGAGCGATCAAAGCCGGGGGGCGGTGGGGATGATGCTCTTTTATAGAGTGAGAGGCCTTCTGCAAGGTCCAGGGGGGCAAAATGAAATATGCGGATTATCTTTCTTCTTTAGCCAACGCTTTTCTGATCGCTTTTTTCAGGCTGTCGATATTCTCCAGTACTTCGGGAAGAAGTTTATTCTGGGTGGAACTGTCCTTTGTTTTCGCGGCTTTTTCCATTGCATAAGCACTCTCGAATAAAGTCTTTGCGCTTATATTTCCGGATTCGCCTTTGATAAGATGGCCGATCTGCCGAACATTTTCATGATCCATTGATGCCACGGCATCTCTCAATTTTTCCCCGTGCTGATCAATGAGCCCTGTAAACTCTTCAAGAATGGTTGCTGCCAGTTCACTATCTCCCATCACTCGATCCAGGAACTCATTATAATCGAAAACCTGCAAGGAGGTTTCTGCTGATTTTCCCTGACCTGATCCTTGTGCTCCTGCCTGTTCGTTTTCTAACCGGTTGTTCATCTTTTACATGGATGTCCAGGATGTGAAAAAAGCGATTCCCGATGTTGTACCGGGACTACTGAGACAACCGTCCCGGCAAAAGGGGAGTCGCGGTGTAAAAAAGCTGAAATTCCCTGACGATAGAAGAATGACAGTTATGGGAAAGTATAATGAACAAATGAGAAATATAAAAGGGGAGCATCCTCCCCTTTCTTCCCGGCACTATGACCCGGTTCAATCAAAAAGCTTTTTCAGCTCGGTAGTGTAGTTGCCGACAACCGCTTTTTTATCCGTCACGATACCGCGGATATAGTTATTGGGAGTGACATCGAACGCATAGTTCAAGACAGGCGTGGAAGGTGTGGCTACCTGCGTTCCGAAAATTGTCCTGAGTTCGTCGGCGTTTCTTTCCTCAATAGGAATCTGCGAACCGTCGTCTATCTGCATATCGATAGTTGAAACAGGGGCAGCAATGTAGTAGGGAATAGTGTAAATCGACGCGCTGACAGCATGGGCGAATGTTCCGATTTTATTGGCGGTATCCCCGTTTGCTGCAATTCTGTCGGCTCCGACGATCCCGAAATCGATCATGCCTTTCTGCATAAGAAAAGCCGAGGATGAATCAGATATCGACAGGAAAGGAATGTTTTCTTTTTCAAGTTCCCAGGCGGTCAGCCGCAGCCCCTGCAGGAGCGGTCTGCTCTCAGCCGTAATCACTTTTTCAATAAGGCCTTCCTGCCAGGCATGTTTGATGACTCCCAGAGCGGTTCCGGAGCCTCCTGTCGCAAGCGTGCCTGTATTGCAGTGCGTAAGGACGTTAAGCTTTCTTGTTTTGAGCGTTTCGGCAAGATCCTGTTTGATAAGTTCCACACCGTGACGGGCCATGTTGTCACAGTTTGCAATCTCGTCACTGTGGATTTTTTTTGCGGCAATGAGCATTTTCGCAAAGAGCTCTTCAAGGGAGTCCGATGCGAAAGAGGCATCGTAGACCTCTTTCATGCGTGCCGTAGCAAAGAAAAGGTTTACTGCTGTCGGTCTCGATGCCTCAACTTCTTGAATGAGTTTTTCGAAATAGGGAGGAAACTCTTCCTTGTTGCCATTGTAACTGTTAAGCCCAAGGACAACGGTATAGCCGGCGACGATGCCGATGAGCGGTGCGCCTCTGACGGCAAGGGTTTTAATGGCCTCGATAGCTTCCCGGTAATCTTTTGTTCGCACGTATTCCTCTTTCAGCGGCAGTAACCGCTGGTCCAGGTATCCAAGGGCATTGTTCTCAAAAGAAACAGCGTCGATCATTGTGGTTGATAGTTTAATAGTTAAAGTCTTTCTACGACGTTTTTGAAAATTGTTGTCATCTTCGGTTCGGCTTCGTTCGAAACTTCAATGATTTCCTCTATACTGACAGGTTTCAGGCTGTCGGGAAAGCACTCGTCGGTAATGATCGACATGCCGAATACCTCGGTTCCCTGGTGAACTGCAGCAATGACTTCAGGGACGGTTGACATGCCGACGACATCGGCCCCGATGGTTCTGAGCATACGATATTCCGCACGGGTTTCGAGGCAAGGACCTGAAAGGGCCACATAAACGCCACGCTGGACCTTGATCCGGTTTTCAAGCGCAACCTGTTCGGCAATGTCAAGAATTCTTGGTGAGTAAGGAGCGCACATATCCGGGAATCTCGGCCCGACTTCCTGATCGTTCGGTCCGATAAGTGGATTGGTTCCCAGAAGATTGATGTGGTCGTCGATAAGCATGATATCGCCTTTGCTGTATGCCGGGTTGAGACCTCCACAGGCGTTGGTTATGCCGAGTGTACTGATCCCGAGATGCTTCATGACCCTTACGGGGAAAACAATCTGGTGCATCGAATAACCTTCGTAAAAGTGAAATCTCCCCTGCATCGCGACAACTTTTTTCCCTGCAAGTGTACCGAAAATAAGCTTGCCGTGATGGGTTTCCACCGTGGAAATCGGAAAGTAGGGTATATCTCCGTAGTCGAGTGCCAGCTCTACATCGATTTCTTTGGCAAGTGCACCGAGCCCCGTGCCGAGAACAATGCCGACGGGGTATTCGTCGCCGGTTTTCGAACGGATAAATGAAACTGCCTCCTGGATTTTCGCGCGTTGTTCAATCATGGTGAAGATGTTTTATGTTATAGGTTCTGGTATGAAAACGGTTACTGATATTGTCGGACGAAGTCATCGAGATCATTGTAAACTTTTTTAAGCGTCGTTGTATCCGGCAAAAAGACAACTCTGAAAAAACCCTGCCCCGGATCGGTTCCAAATCCTGAGCCGTGAACGAATAGAATCTGTTTTTCCTGCAAAAGCTTCAGCACGAACTCTTCGTCGGTCTTGAACGGAAGTATATCAAGATCGACCTTCCCCATGACATAAAAAGCTCCTTTCGGATTATTGCAGCTGATACCCGGAATATCGTTAAACATGTTGACGGTTACTTCACGCTGGGCTTTCAGACGTTTCATGACGTTTTGAATATAGTCCTTTCGGAGGTTCATTGCAGCTTTTATGGCGTGCTGGGGTGCCGTAGGTGCACAAAGCCTTGCATCGGCAAGTTTGATAAAAGCCAGGCGGACGTCGGGAATGAGACGGCTGTTGGTGATTGCAAGCCAGCCGGTTCTCCATCCGGGCGCCATATAGTTTTTTGAAAAGCTGTCAATAGTGATGATTGCAACATCATCTTCAGCCATCGAAGCAAGAGGAATGTGTTTTTCGTCGTAAACGAGCTTGTGGTAAACCTCATCGGTTATGATAAGAAGACGGTATCTGCGGGCTATTTCGACAAGCTCCCGAAGCAATTCGGGAGGGTACAGTTCACCGGTCGGATTGTTCGGATTGATGACAACAAGGATCTTGGTGCGGGACGAAATTTTGCTTGCAATCTCATCCGGATCGGGATGCCAGTTGTTTTCCGGGTCGAGTCTGTATTGAACTTCGCGGGCGTTCAGCTTGGCTATTATCGCGTTGTAGAGCGGATAACCGGGGGAGGGGCAGAGTACCTCGTCTCCCGGATTCAACATTGCCGTGCATACAAGATCCGCTGCTTCCGAAGCTCCGAACGTTACAATAATGTCCTCAGGAGAGGTGGATATCCCGCGTGAATGAGCATTTGCGGCAATTGCTTCAACCGCATCGTTTTTTCCGCAGGAGGGAGAATATCCGTTATGTCCCTGCCGAAGAGCCAGTACCGTAGACTCAACAAGTTCCTCGGGAGGTTGAAAGCCATAGAGTATCGGATCACCAATGTTAAGATAGGTGACTTTTTTCCCCTGCTTTTCCAGATGCCGGGCGTTGCTGACAATATTGCGGATAGCGTAATGATAATTCTCGACACGCTGCGCGGGAATAAAGACGGGCGAATTTGAATACGGCATAGAGTAACAGAGGCCCACGAGTTAACGGCTTCGGTCCAAAAGTGTTGCTGAAATCCGTGAAAATAAGCAATCCTGCAATATAAAAACCCGAGCTGACCGATTCAAGTTGTGTTCGATGATAACTGATATTTGCTGAAAAAGTGACAAGTAAGAAGTGACAAGTGACAAGGGGGGATCAGTCGGCAGTTCTCAGTGGGCAGTTGGCAAGGGTACAACAACAGCACTTTTATTTATCGTTGCCGTGAGCCGAAAATGGCTGTGCCGATACGGATCATGGTTGCGCCCTCCTCAATGGCAATGTCGTAATCCTGGCTCATGCCCATCGAAAGCTCGCAGAGTAATGACGGATCAGGTGAGATGTTTTTAAGCTTGTCAAGCAGTTCCGAGAGCATGCGGAACTCCATTCTGGCTTTTTGTCTGTCAGGTGATGCAATGGTCATGAGCCCTCTGAGACGGATATTCGGTAGTTCAAAAAATAGAGGGGCTTCGGAGAGAAGTGCGTCCGGGGACAGGCCGAATTTTGAGCTTTCTCCGGAAGTATTGACCTCGACAAGGTAATCGGCAGTGACATTTTTCGCCAGGGCTCGTTTTGACAGCTCTCTTGCTGTTCCTGTTTTATCGATGCCGTGGATCAGGGAAACTCTGCCCACAACATCTTTCACCTTGTTTGACTGAAGGTGCCCTATGAAATGCCAGTGTATGGGAAGGCCTGAAAGCTCTTCAGAGTCCTGTTTTGCCAGGAGTTCCTGAACATAGCTTTCACCGATATCCAGATGGCCTGCTTCATAGGCCTCTTTGACAAGTTTTGCAGGCTTGGTTTTCGAGACAGCGATCAGGCGTATCCCGGAAGGATTACGTCCGGTTTTTTTGCACACAGACCTGATCTGGTCATGTACGAGCTGCAGATTATGTGCTATGGCTTCCACAGTGCCCCCGGATTATGCCGGATCCTTGATCGCCTCAATGGTTTCGATTGTGACCGGGTCAATGGGATTGTCGTTGAAATCCTTCTCGACAACTGCAATTTTATCCACGACATCGATGCCATCGGTCACTTCGCCGAAAACAGTGTATTCACCGTCAAGAAAATTATTGTCAGCCTGGTTAATGTAAAACTGACTGCCGGAAGATGCTTTTTGAGGGTTGTTGTCCCTTGCTGCGGCAAGGGTGCCTTTCCGGTTGGAGTGTTTTATTTCGGCAGGGATCTGGTAATCCGGCCCCCCCGTGCCATGAAGCATCCTGTTATCGTCATTGCGGGACAGCGGGTCGCCTGACTGGATCATGAATCCCTCGATAACGCGGTGGAAACGTATCCCGTCATAGTACTTTTCACCCACAAGCTTTTCAAAGTTTGCCTTGTGCTTTGGAGTGTCACCGTACAACGATACGGTAATATTGCCGAGGTTTGTCTTGATTCTGTATGTGCTGTTCATGATATTGGCTTGATAGGTTAAGGGACAATGTTTCCTGTTTTTCCGGCAAGTGTCAGCAGGGATTCTTCTGCTTTTGCAGCTGCGGTAAAACCGGCATACTTTCTGACAATCCGCTTGTATATATCGACAGCCTTGTCAACATTTCCGAGAGAAAGGTAACTGTCTCCGGCGTCCGAAAGATAGAGCGCCTTCAACGCCGGGTTTTCCGCGGTTTCAGAAGCTTTTTCATATGCAGGCGCAGCTTCGGAGAAGTTTTTTTTGCTGACGAGACATGCGGCTTCGCCGGCTATTGCCGACGCGGCAAGATCCCGGTTTTTTCCACTGAACGCCCTGTAGTAGACAAGGGCGGAGTCGATTTGACGCGATGCGAAGAACCCGTCAGCTATCAGGATCTTTGCAAAGTTTCCGCTTGGTGTCGATCCGTATTCTCGTATGATCTCACGAAGACCTTTTACGGTGCCTTCACCATCGACGGCTTTTTCCCGGCCCTGTTGTTGGGCCAGGACCGTTGCATTGGACACCAGCAGATGTGCCGTTTCTTCTGCAGATTGACGCTGTACGTGAAGATACAGAAGCCCTCCGGCAAAAAGGATTGCCAGGGCTGAAAAGGCGATAATCTTGTTTTTGTGGAGTATGAAAAACTCGAGCAGGCGATCGGCCTTGTCAACATGACTGTCGTTTTCAGGCGGGATCTGTTGCCCGGTCATGTCTTCTAACTGTCCCATTGCATATGAATTTAGGTGTTACCTGAATAGCTGAGCCGGCCTGCCGGAAGAACCAACCTAAGCAAGTTTACGGGCATTTCAAAGCAGATCAGCGTTCCTCGTGCCCATCATTGTCCTTTTTGCGGGAGTGTTCATGCACCTTCTTCAATACGAAACAGTTCGACTGCATTTTGTTTTATCGTCCTGGCGGTTTCTTCCAGAGTCAACCCTTTGATTTCAGCAATTTTTGCGGTTATGATGCAGACATGCGAGGGTTCGTTGCGTTTGCCTCTGAAAGGTGCCGGAGAGAGATACGGGGCGTCAGTTTCGGTAAGCAGGTTCTCTGTCGGGATATCGTGAACCACGTCAGCAAGTTTTGATTTCTTGTAGGTTATGGTTCCGGGGATGGAAATGTTGAATCCCATCCGAATACATTCCATGGCTATCTCGGTGTTTCCGGAGAAACAATGCATGATACCCCGAAAGTTCGAGGTCATTTCCTGCTTGAGAATGTCCAATGTGTCCTTCCACGCGTCCCGGCTGTGAATAACCACCGGAAGATCGAGCTTTTTCGCAATCCTCAACATCTGGCGAAACGCTTCTGTCTGGTGTGCCGGCTGATAATCCTGGTAATGGTAGTCGAGCCCGACCTCGCCTATGCCGACTACCTTCGGCAATGATGCGAGTGATTCCAGCTCACATAATGTAGGATCCGGCACTCTCTGTTTTACATCATGGGGGTGAAGACCAACCGTGGAATAGATGAAATCATGGGAATCGGACAACTCGATCGAACGTTTGCTGGTCTCGGTATCTGTGCCGGGATCGATAAGCAGGGAGATTTCCTTTTCTTTCAGACGCCTTATTACTTCATGGCGGTCATCGTCAAATTGCGGAAAGGAAAGATGACAGTGTACATCGACGAACATGTGCGGAAGGCCCGGATGAATTAGCGAGTGTCGAATACCCTGTTGTAAAAAATCAGGAGACAGCAGGCCCCGACAGTAATGGCTGAATCAGCGATATTAAAAACCGGCCAGAGAGAGATCCATGAACCGAAAAGGTATCCCTGATAAAGGTCCAGATGGATGAAATCAACTACTCTGCCAACTGTTGCGCGGTCGATAAGATTCCCGATACCCCCGCCCAGGATAAGCCCGAACGTTAACAGAAAGCCCGGGTTGCGGTTTTTTGACAGAAGAACATAAAGAAGCAGTGCCGCAAGTATCAAGGCAGTAATAACAACAAGAAATGTTTGTGACCCCAAGGACACACCGAATGCTATGCCCGTGTTTTCCGTATAGGTGAGCTTCAACCAGTCGGGTATGAGGATGACACTTTCGGTGCCAAGATGCCTGATTGCAAGCTGTTTGGTTATCTGGTCAAGCACTACGACCAGCGCAGCACACAAGAAAAACAGTTGCATAACAATATGTTTCCTGAAAGGCTTTGTAAATCAAGACCCAAAGGTATTAAAATCGATGATTCTCTCAAAGCGGTCACGTTTCTGATTCGATCAGTTCAAGGAGCTTTTTGCGAATTGGACCGACAGGCATTTCCCTGTCTGTCCAGATACTGAAAGAATGCGCTGCCTGACTTAAGAGCATGTCGATTCCGGGTATAGTCACCGAGCCCGCTTTACGGGCCATCTTCAATAGAGGTGTTTCGGTAGGATTATATACCATATCGAATATGACCTGATTACTGTGAAATACATCTGTTTCCGGAGGGACGATGCAGTTGTTGTAGCGGGAATCACAGCCTTTGGTGCCAATTGGAGTGGCATTGATAATCAGCCGGCATTTTTCGATAGCGGGGTAGTCATCCGGCTGGTGAACAGAAAATCGCCTTTGAGGGTATCTGTGCTGAAACTTTCTGCGGATTTCATCACCTTTGACTGTATTTCTGACAAAAAGAGAGATGATCGAAGGGGTGAAATGGCTGCAGAGAGCCTCAATAGCAGCCATCGCCGCACCACCGTTGCCGAAAATGGCTGCAGGATGACTGTCTACCATGGATTTGTAGGGTTCAAGCGGAGACATCACACCTGCAATATCCGTGTTGTAACCGGTGAGGGTGCCGTTCCGGTTGACAATCGTATTCACGGCCCCGACCGCTTCAGCTTCGGGAGAAAGGGCGTCCATGCAATGCACAACGGTCTGCTTGTAGGGGATCGTAACATTAAATCCGGCAATACCGAGGCTTTTTGCTCCCTGGAGGGCGGATGGAACGAGCTCGGGCGACCCGATATTGAAAATCGTGTAATGGAAAGCGAGATGCAGCAGTTCAGCTGCTGTGTTGTGGATGAACGGGGAATAGGAATAATCGACATTCCTGCCAATAAGACCGAGAATTTTTTTTGCTCCGCACATTGCGTCTGGCGATGCTATCAGGCAATTCCCAGCTCTTTACGCACGGAGTCCTGACTGTAGAGCTCCGGGAAAGTGCTTTTGAAAAGCTGCTTTTTACCGGGGTCGATCGTAAACGCTTTGGTCAGCGCGTTGATCGTGCTTTTTTTGTCCCCGATAGCAAAGTATGTTGCAGCTATTTCAAAAAGAGCTTCGGCTGACTGCGGCTGAAGCTTCAGCGACCGTTCAAGCGCGTCGATTGATTCCGTGTAAAAACCGGCCTCACGCAGTACAAGAGCATAATCAACCCAGATCTGAGGAGACTGGTCTTCAAGATCAATGATCTTTTTATAGGTTTGAATCGAGCGTTCAACATGCTGCATGTTGTAGTATATCTCGGCTTTCAACTGCAGAAAATCAATTGATCCGGGGATATACAACAATGCATGGTTGATGGACTGCAAGGCTTTCTCATAAGCTTTATCAGCTTCATGACAGCAGGCTAATGCAAACCAGGCATCGGCAAAATCCGGTTTAAGCTCGATACATCGGGTATAGTGCCTGATGGCTTTATCATATTCTTCCAGCTCCTCGTAGGCGATTCCCAGATTATAGAGTGCGTTAATGTCGTCAGGTTCGAATTCAATGGTTTTGAGGTAGCTTTCTGCGGCTTCCTCTATCTTGCCGGTTATCGCCAGGACATTAGCCCGGTTATACCAGGCAGAACTGAAGTCATCAGCTATGGCAATGGCCATGTCGTAGCACTCAAGCGCTTCGTCATACTGTTTCAGTTTACTCAGAACAAGCCCCTTGTTATACCAGGCATTGACGTTGTAGGGATCCTGGTCGATGGTCTTCTGATAACAGTCGGAACTTTCTTCCATTTTTCCGAGCATGTCCTTGCAGAAAGCAAGTTCATACCATGCTTCGGTGAAGTCCGGTTCAAGGGTAAGACATTTTTCGAGGTGTTTTTCGGACTCGTTGTATCGTTCCAGTTTCTGGAGAACAAGGCCCCTGTAAAAATGCAGCTCTTTTTCAAGAGAGGAATCAAAAATGATTGCATCGAGCTTTTCAAGGGCTGACTGATAATCGGCAGTATTAAAATGCGCAAGAGCGAGATTAAGCGTCATCTCACTGTCTGCAGGACTCAGTAGCGTGGCTTTTACAAAAGCATCTTTCGCATCGTCAAAATAACCGTTGACGGTAAGGCAGTTTCCAAGATGAAACCACGATTCCGCGTTATAGGAAGCGGTCTGGGATAAATGACGGGCGACAGTCAGTGCGTCCTGATGCTTTCCCTCTTCGTTGAACTGATTGATTACCTCTATCAGTTCTTCGGTATCATATATGGATGCGAAATCTAAATCGTCAAGTTGAAGTTTCCTGGAATATTCATTCGTGTCGTAATTGCCGCCTTCATCAAAGAAGTCAAGGAAGCTCATAGATGTGATGTAGTATATTATTTCTTGTTCTTCGTTTCCCTATGCCACATTTCACAACAAATATACAAGTTTTTTTAAACAAATATAACGTTGGGCAGGATTGTTCCCCGGCATACAGGGAATAAGGATCAAGGCGGAACGGCGCAGGAAAAGGACTGGTTACATGTTTCTCCTTCAGACCCCGATTTCCTTTCATTTTCTGTTGTCGAAAAACTGGAGGACGGCCTCCGCTGTTTTCCGTCCGGCGATTTTCTGGAGCTCTTCCTTGTCGGCTTTTTCGATCTGCTCAACCGAACCGAAGCTTGTAAGCAGCTTCATGGCTGTTTTTTCTCCAATGCCCGGAATATCCGTCAATACAGTTTTCAGTGTTCGAGCTTTTCGCAGGTTCCTGTGATAGCTTACGGCAAAACGGTGAGCTTCATCCCTTATTCTCTGAAGCAATTTAAGTGCAGGAGATGTTTTTGGGAGATTGAAAGGATCCTTGCTTTCCGGAAGATATATTTCCTCCAATCTTTTCGCGAGCCCGATAAGGGGGATTGTAAGACCGAGTTCGGCAAGTGTTTTCGATGCACGGTTTACCTGTCCCTTGCCCCCGTCGACCACTATCAGGTCGGGCAACGGAAGTTCCTTTGAAAGTTTACCGGTAAAGCGTCGTGTCAACGCTTCCTGCATAGCGGCATAATCATCCGATTCCGGGATGGAGCGAAGCTTGAATTTTCTGTAGTCCGACTTTTTCGGTTTTCCGTTACTGAAGCATACCATTGAGCTGGTATAATCACTACCCTGGAAATGCGAATTATCGAAGCATTCCATACGCAGGGGTGTTTTTTCGAGATGGAGGACTTTCTGTAGATCCTTCAGGGCAGGATTCTCCCGTGCGATCTCGCCGCGTTTTTGTTTCTCTATAAGATATTCCCGGAGATGATGCTGCGCATTTTCACCGCACATGTGTACGAAATGCGCTTTTTCGCCTTTTTTTGGAACAATAAAACGTACCGTTTTTCTGCCGGCTTTGCCTTCAATGATCTTTTTTGAAAGAAGTTCCCGAAGCGATTTCCCCTCTTCCTGAGGAAGTGATTCCTGCAGGAATATTTCCCTGGGGATAAGGTCGGGAGTCTCCAGGTAATATTTTTCAAGAAATTTGGACAGCAGCTTTTTTGTCGGTTCTTCTTCAGTATTCGAGAAATACATTCTCTGTGATCCGAGCAGCTTTCCTTCACGAATTTTAAAGACAACACCGCAAGCATCGTCGCCTTTTCTGGCGATACTGAAAACATCCCGGTCTATCGGCTCGTTTGTCATAACTTTCTGACGATCAGAATACTTTTTCAAACCGTCGATCTGCATTCTCAGCTCTGCTGCCTGCTCGAATTTAAGCTCATCCGCATAACGCTGCATCGCAGTCTTGAGTGAGCTTACCAGTGAAGAGGTTCTGCCTTTCAGGAGCAGGATGATTTCAGCAATCATCCGATTGTAATCCTCTTCGGACTGGAGCCCTTCACAAGGGCCTTTGCATTTGTGGATGTGATAGTCCAGACACACAGTGAATTTTTTATGTCGAATATTCTCCTCGGTCAGTTTGAGTTTGCAGCTTCTAACCTGGAATATCGAGCTTATCAGTTCAAGCAGGGAGCGGAGTTGACGAACTTCGGTATAGGGGCCGAAATAGGTGGATCCGTCATGGCGGACTTGTCTCGTAAGGAATATTCTCGGAAAAGGTTCGTTGGTTATTACCAGGTAAGGGTACGTTTTGTCATCCTTGAGGTTGATATTGTAGCGCGGTTTGAGCTTTTTTATGAGATTGTTCTCAAGAATGAGCGCTTCAACTTCGGACGAGGTTATGATGACTTCAACGTCCGCGATATGATTGACAAGTATCCGGGTTTTGCCATAGATCTGGCCGCTGTTTCCAAAATATGACCGGACTCTTGACCTGAGGTTTTTTGCTTTACCGACATAGATGACTTTTCCCGAAGGGTTTTTGAACTGGTAAACCCCGGGAGAAGAGGGCAGAGCGGCAACTTTTTTATCCAGTCCTGCTTTCGCAATCGGATCCTTTATCTGATCAGCGGAGTTTGGCATCTACAGTCGTATCAACATCTTTTAAGTGCAGGTTCCAAAGGCCGAAAGTAAAAAAATAAACAATATTCCATATCCTGACAGTCATATGCAATGTCATTGCCGGATCAGCCCCGTGTAATAAGAACGAATATTGTACAGTGGGCATGGCT
>JANQFD010000101.1 GCA_028278005.1 Chlorobium sp.
AGCCAATACCCCACACCTACGCCTATAAACGTCGCAATAGCATAGCCGAAGGTGCCGCACAGTATGGCGGGCAGAACCAGCGCGTTCCATTTGCGTGAAGCCGCCATTGCAGCAGCGGTTGTCGGGCCGCCCATGTTGGCATTGGACGCGATAATCAGCTCACCAAGATTGAGCCTGAAAAGCTTTCCGGCTACAAGTAGAAAGCAGAGATGCACAAAGAGAATGAGTCCGGCAAAAAGAAAAAGGACCGGTCCGACCTTCAGCACCACAGGAATGTTTGCGCTTGCCCCGATAGCGGCGAAAAAAACCTGCATAAGCAAAACACCTGTCTGCTCGGTTCCTTCAAGCATCTTCATCTGTTCGGGAAACATTGTTGCCACAAGCACCGTGAGCGCAGTGACGATCAGAATACCGAGCCCCCGCACCGGCAGGAATTCGGCCAGCCGGAAACTCACCGCACAAATTGCAAACGCAAGTGCAAGAGCCCACGAATGAGCTGAAATCCCTGCCTTTTCTGGCAGGACTGCTTTCGCATCTTTTACGGTTTCAAGCGGCTCTTCTTCATACACTACGGGGAAAAACCTGCGAAAGAATGCCAGCGAGGGAAGAGTGAAAAGCACAAGAAAATAAACTGTCATGACAAGGTTATCGGCAGCCACGCCGGCACTGAGCACATCACCGGCATCGAGACCGAGGGATTCTGCTGCAGCCACAAAATTCATCGAACCGCCGACGTAGGTCGCACAGAAAATCCCGGCAAGCTGCCAATCGTGTTCTCCCAGTGGAATCAGATGAAACGCGATAAACGTGCCGAGAACCGTACCCACAGCTCCAAGACCGAACGCGGAGAGCGTCGGGCCGGCCTCACGCAGAATGCGCTTCAGATCAGCCTTGAAAAGCAGGAGAGGAATTGCAAGCGGCACAAGATAACTCCAGACAATATCGTAAGAGGGGGCGCTTCCGGGAATAACGGAAAGATTCGAAAGCAGAAACGTTCCGGCAATTGCGATGACTGCAGCAGAAAACTTCGAACCTATCCTTGTCTGCTCGGCCCAGAGCCCGAAAGCCGCAACGACAAAAAGCACAGCCCACAGAGCCCAGTGCTGATCGGACGCGATCACTGTTTGTGCTTCATTCACAGAGCAATGCAACTATAAACTTGACGATTACAATGAGCTACACAGGCCAAGCATCTTCTGCCCGACGTGTAACGAGCCGCATGAAACGGTTCAAGGAAAATAACTCGCTGATCGGTAAAATACAGCCCTGATTTTTCATATGCCGAAGAATTCCACTGAAAGCCGGATTCAGGTTCAGCTGAAAATCTGCTCAAACTCAGATGGTAGTAGCGGTGATGGTGTACTGTGCACCTGTGTGGTTGCCTGAGCGTGTGGTGTTCGAGAAGTCGAGGTCCATATCGATGTTGCCTACGGTAGCGTTCGACATGCCGTTGAGCTTGGTGGTGATCGAAGAACCGCTCTGTGAGCCGTCGCTGACCTTGACATTCGACATGGTGATTTTCGAATCGCCGTTGCTCATGGTGTCGTGACCTGCAGGAACCGAAACTTCAACCCTTGCATTACCGCTTGTCGAGAATCCTCTGACTGCCCAGACGTTGTTGAGAGTAACGGTGGTGTTGCCGTCGAGTTCGAGTGAAGCGTTCATCAGGCTGCTTGCATCGAGGCTGTTACCGTTTGCGTTGCCGTTCCAGTCAGCGTCGACATCATTGGTGCCTTCGTCGATTGCCTGTGCGTTCGGGGTATCGAAGTTCAGGGTGATGGTTGAGAAGTAGTGAAGCACGATGAATTCAGGAACTCTGACCGAAACGTTCGTCGAGCCGCTGGTGCTTGCTGCCATTGCCTGTGTTGAGAGGCTGGTGAGGATGGCGACTGCGATGATGATGTTTCTGATCTGTGTCATGATGACTCCTGTTAATTATCGTGTTCTACTACAGGAGCATCAACAACCGTGCCAGGGCGGCAGAGCGGGTCAGTCATGAACAGCTAACGCACATGAATAGTGTACGTTAGCCGGTACTGCAGATGGCTCTGCCGGGGCACGAGGCCGGTTGAGAGGGCCGGCGCACATTGCGCACAAGTAAAACAGTTGTGTCACATGTGCACACACCGACCGCATGGGCGGGCGCTTTCCAGGCAGATTGCCGCCATAGCGACAGAGCGCTTCGCATCATTTGCAACATATCTATTATCTAGCCGGTTTGTTATATTCACTATCTTACGTACATAACGTTACGGCAGTAACCGTCATAGCTTTGGAGACAGGGGCCTTTAAAGCATGCCTGAAAGAACAGATATTGAAATCAATCATAGACACGTACCATGAGCAATCCGGATACAGAGCGGGTGCAGAGCGTTGCCCAGTCACCTGAAAAAGTCATGAACAAACTTGTCTCGCTCGCAAAAAGAAGAGGCTTTATTTATCCCTCCTCGGAGATCTATGGAGGCTTATCCTCCTGCTTCGACTATGGGCCGCTCGGCAGCGAGATGAAAAAGAACATAAAAGACCTCTGGTGGACCTCGATGACAAGAAAACACCGGAATATTGTCGGCGTCGATGCGTCGATCATGATGAATCCGACGGTATGGGAGGCTTCCGGCCACGTGGCAAGTTTCAATGACCCCATGATCGATGACAAGACAACAAAGCGACGCTACCGGGCAGATCATCTGATCGAGAATCATATAGAGAAACTTCGACGTGACGGCAGGGAAGAGGATGCACAGAGAGTGAGTACCTACTACGAACGTGCCTCGGAAGCTGATGACCAGAACCGGGCTTTTTATGATATTATCATTGCCGAGGAGATCAAGGCACCGGATACAGGCTCGTCGGACTGGACGGAAGTAAGGCAGTTCAACCTCATGTTCCAGTGCAACATGGGTGCACTAGCCGACTCTTCGGGCATTGTTTACCTGAGACCCGAAACCGCACAGGGAATCTTCGTCAATTTTCACAACGTACGCGAGTCCAATCGCATGAAGGTGCCTTTCGGCATTGCGCAGATCGGCAAGGCTTTCCGCAACGAGATCGTCAAGGGGAACTTCATCTTCAGGATGGTGGAGTTCGAGCAGATGGAAATGCAATACTTCATCAAACCCGGAACCCAGACAGAATCCTTTGAAGAGTGGCGCGAAGTACGCTTCAACTGGTACGTTGAAAAACTTGGTATCGACAGGGAAAAGCTGCACTGGTACCGCCACGACAAGCTCGCCCATTACGCTGACCTGGCCTATGATATCAAGTTCGACTTCCCCTTCGGTATCGAGGAGATCGAGGGCATTCATTCGCGAACCGATTTCGACCTGAAACAGCACCAGGAGTATTCGGGCAAGAACATGGAATATATCGACCAGGCGACCAATGAGCGTTATATTCCCTATGTAATTGAAACTTCTGCCGGATGCGACCGGCTTTTCCTCGCCCTTCTCTGTGACGCGTATACAGAGGATGTTGTTGACGGCGAACAAAGGGTCATGATGAAGTTCACCCCAAAAATAGCCCCGGTCAAAGCCGCCGTGCTGCCTCTGATGAAGAAAGGAGAAATGGGAGAAAAAGCAGCCCTGCTCCGTGACGATCTTGCCGATGATTTTCTGGTCCAGTACGACGATGCAGGATCGATCGGTAAACGCTACCGGCGCCAGGATGAAATAGGAACCCCGTTTTGTTTCACCGTAGATCATGATACCCTGCAGGACAATACCGTAACGGTACGTTACCGCGATACAGCTTTACAGAAAAGGGTGGAAATCTCGAAGATAAGGACATTTCTTACCGAGGAGCTTGCATAATCTTTCAAAGCATTCAATCATATCATGTATGATGTAGCGATCATAGGAGGAGGTCCTTCAGGCGCCGTAGCTGCTTCAGAACTGGCAAAAGCGGGGATATCAACCGTCCTTATCGAACGAAGCCTGGACAATGTCAAACCGTGCGGCGGCGCCATTCCCCTTGGCCTTATCGAGGAGTTCAAAATACCTGACGTTCTTGTCGAGAAAAAACTCTCAAAGATGAGCGTTCGCTCTCCTAGGGGACGAATGATTTTCATGGAAATGCCCAATGGCTATGTGGGAATGGTGAGAAGGGAGCGTTTCGACAGCTACCTGCGCGATCAGGCCGAACAGCAGGGAGCAGATGTCGTCGAAGCGCTTGTAAAAAGCATTAAGCCTGCAGGAGAGAGCTACAGCATTGAGCTGTCGAAAGACCTGCCTGCAATCAAGGCATCATTCATCATCGGGGCCGACGGCGCAAATTCGAAAACTGCTGAAGAGCTCGGTTTTCCCCCCAATGAGCTGCAGGTAATTGCCATGCAGCAACGATTCCGCTATTGCGAAACCCTGAAGCCATATGAAGATCTGGTTGAGATCTGGTTTGACGGGGAAGTATCACCGGATTTCTACGGCTGGATATTTCCTAAAACCGACCATATCGCTATCGGAACCGGAACCGAATTCCGTAAACACAATCTCAAGCAGCTACAGCGGCGTTTCGTCGAGAAGCTGGATATCAGGGAAACGCCCTACCTGGATGAAGCGGCAAAAATACCGATGAAACCGAGAAAAACGTTTACACAGGATAAAGCCATTCTGGTTGGTGATGCTGCCGGCCTGGTAACTCCCGCAAACGGCGAGGGAATTTTCTTTGCCATGCGTTCAGGAAAGATGGGTGCGCATGCGATGATCGAGAGAATACATGACAGCAAACCGCTGAAATCCTATGAAAACTCCTTCAGGAAACTGTATTCACCGATATTCTTCGGGTTGCAGGCACTTCAGTCGGTCTATTACAAAAGTGACCGTTTGAGAGAAAGCTTCGTAGCGATCTGCCAGGACAGGGATGTGCAACAGATCACCTTTGACTCCTATCTTTACAAGAAAATGGTACCCGCACCCTGGAGTGTGCAGATGAAGATTTTCATGAAAAACATCTACCATCTTGTAAAGGGGTACTGAATGCTCCTGTCACTACCGAACTGGCTTATCCATATCTCCTCTTCTCTTGAATGGGGAATAGCCGCACTCCTCATGTACCGTTACGGGATTATGATAGGCCGTAATGATGTTCGGCGTTTCGGCTTGTTCATGATCCCTCACTGGATTGGCAGCTGGTTTGTGTTGGCTTACCATGTAAGCGGCGACGCCATACCGGTTCTGCTCGATCTTTCGGAAACGGTAAACCTTTTCGGCAGTATTGCCCTGCTTTATGCCTCGCTCGGTATTCTTAAAACCATCAAATCCCGCAATACCACATCAGTAATGGCAGCTGCCGGGCTTTTTCTCATTTCCGGAAGGCCGCAATCCTACATGGGAGAAGATATTTTTGACCTGATCCTGCAAATCTCCAGTGTAGTTTACCTCAGCTTTCTGGTAACATTGATTTTGATAAAGAAACGGGACCCTGAACTTTTATCGGGGCTGACAATTGCCGGTTTCTGGTTTTTGCTGGTATTCATCAGCGTAACCGTATTCTTCATGTACCTTTCGACAGAAGTCCGCGGCTTTCCGACACTTACACACGACGATCTGTTTCACGGCAGCGCCGAAAGCCTGCTTACGATCAGTAATCTTATGATCATTCTCGGAATTCACCGCCAGATGAAAAGGTTCGGCGAAAAGAGCACCGGCCCGACCCCTAAGGGCTGAGTGTTTTTCGGTACTTACTCGAATCCTGAAGGATGTCAAGTGCTTTTTGAACCACCGGATCACGCTCGACCATGATCTTGCGGGCTGCCTCCTCATTGAAATGACGTATGACCTCTTCTTTCAGAACGAGAGCAATTTTTTCCGACTCCGTCTGCATTTGCTTACCGGCCAGAAGCTTCATTTCGTTTTCAAGGGAATCCACCAGAGCGCTTATCTTTGCTGCATCACCCCCTTGCTGATCAGCAAGAGTTTTCCTGACGTTGTCCAGCAGAAGTTCCGGCTCTGTCCTGTACATGAACTTCTCGCTCTCGAGAAACTCCCGAAAATCAGCAAGAAGAGCAGTTTGGTCAATACCTGCAGGAGGAAGAGAATCATTCGATGCCTTGTATTTATTGGCATAGCGGAAGATCATCCCTTCCTTGCGCAGCGCAGCCTCGTATCCGGTTTTGCGCACCTCTTTTATCAGGATATCGGGCAAAATACCTCCCCCGCCGTAAACCTTGCGTCTGTTAAGGGTATAAAATGCTTTCTTGTTTTCCAGAGCGCCCTTTTCTCCTGTAACCGTACGCACCCCTCCGGTCCAGCCATGCTGCTTTTGAATAAGACGCCCCGACGGAGTATAATATTTGGCCGTAGTCAGCTTCAAAGTACAATCATAGGGAAGATTGATGACAGACTGTACCAGACCTTTGCCATAGGAACGTTCTCCGATAATCACTCCCCGGTCAAGCTCCTGGATTGCACCGGCAACGATCTCGGATGCCGAAGCACTGTTATTGTTAATCAGTACAGCAATCGGCAGTCCTCTGACGACCGGGTCACGTTGTGTCTTGTAAAAAACTTCGCTTTCACGGTAACGGCCTCTTGTTGAGACAACCCGGCTGCCTTTATCGAGAAAAAGACCGGAAACGTCCACAGCCACATCAAGCAAACCGCCGGGGTTGTTTCGCAGATCTAGAATAACACCGTTCATCGGCTGATTTCTGATTTTTGAGGCTACTTGCAGCTCGTGAATTGCCTTACCGAGTTCATCTGCGCTTCGATTACCGAAAGAGTTCATTTCGAAATACCCGATACGCCCGATCAGACCGGCATAACGAATGCTGTTCACCCTTACCTCCTGTCGGGTAAGCGAGAACCGTATCGTGCTTTTCCGGCCGTAACGCTTTACGGAAAGCGTTACACTGCTGCCGGGAGGACCTTTTATGAGGTTTTTCACTTTTTCCAGTTCCTTTCCCTCGACGTCCTGCCTTTGCACTTTCACGATCCTGTCACCTACCCGTAATCCGGCTTCAGCGGCAGGAGCACCTTCGATTACCGAAACGACGAAAACATCACCGGCAATCTCACCGATCCGAATACCCACTCCCGCATACTGCCCCCTGGTAAGCTCACCAAGTTCAACCGATTCCTTTTCATCGAGAAAAACCGTATAGGGATCGAGTGTTTCAAGCATACCGTCAATACCGGCATACATGAACTCCGCAACATTTACACTGTCAACATAATTCTCGGAAACATTGCTGTAGACTTCACCGAGCAGATCGATATTCCTTGCAATAGCAAAATAGTCACTCTCCCTGCTCTCAGCGGGTTTGAATGCGGTTCCTGCAAGGACCAGAAAGAGTACAAAAAACGGTACGATACCGCGGAACCTGCTTATATTCGCGTTGTGCGCCATTGGAACCTGCTCTTTCAAGTATGTACCGAGCAATAACATATCCTTTGACCGCTTCCTTTACCGCAATGCGCTTTCAAGCGCTGTAGCGCTGTCAGTTTTTTCATCCCTGTACTTGATGATCAGTGGAGTATAGATTGAAAGCCCGTTCACATCGGCAAATCCTCCATTGACTTTTCTCGATCCTGCGACCACCACCGCACCTTCAGGTATTGTAAGCGGTGCGTCATCTGTTTTTCTGATTACACGTTCATGAACAATATCGAATACCGGGGTTGAACCGTTGAGAATCACACCCGTACCGATTACCGCCCGACTGCGGACAACCGTCCCTTCATAGATTCCACAGTTGCCTCCCACCATCACATCATCTTCGATGATCACTGGCACCGCACCGACCGGCTCGAGCACACCACCTATCTGTGCTGCAGCCGAGAGATGCACGTTACAGCCTATCTGGGCACAACTTCCGACCAGGGCGTGAGAGTCGATCATACTGCCTTCTCCAACATACGCGCCGACGTTGACATATGACGGAGGCATCATGACTACCGATGGAGCAAGATATGCCCCGTCCCTTACCGAAGACCCGCCCGGAACGACACGCACACCATCTTCCACATGAAACGCCCTTGCCGGGTATGTGTCCTTGTCAACAAATTTCCATTCATGTCCACTCTGCAATGCAATCGAATGTTCTATGAGAACACCCAGCTTCATGCCAACAAGAATACCCTCTTTCACCCATGCATTTGCCTGCCAGTTCCCATCCTTTTTCTCGGCCGCTCTGGCTTTCCCATCATTCAGAAAGGTTTTAAATGCCTTGAACACATCATGTGCCCCTTTGTCGCTCTTCAGGTCCTGTACAGTCAATCCTGCCAATTCCTCAATACGCTGTTTTACTTCTCCCAACTGCATTGTTTATTGTTCGTTGTTCGTTGTTCGTTGACGAAAATATTTTCCAGTATTGCCGGGCACCTCAGAAAGTGAAGATTTTATTAGTTCGAGGAGAGGGTCCGGAATCCGAAAGCGGCTCGTATATCTCGGCACAGGAGCATCGGGGAACTCGACATAGTGTCGAGATCGAGTAAAAACGCTCTGTCTTGAGGCACCGTTACAGCTCGCTGTATTCTGTTGTAATATCTTCGCCGTTTTTCCGTGTATAAAAACGAAAATCGTCGCTCCTCAGGCTTTCATCCGGCTTGATCCTGACAAAAAGCATATGCTGAAGGAACCACTTCAGTTCGATATTACGATCACTGTTCTTCAAGGGTTCGGCAACCGTCGGGCTCACATACAGGTCGAGCTGCTTAAAGTGCATTTTCTGTTCCAGCGCATATTTCCTGAGCCAGCGCTCAACCTGATTGATCGTCGTACATCTCGCCTGTACAGTTCCGGTTCCCCCGCAGGCCGGACACTGGTCGCCCATTCGCTGCATAAGACTTGGCCTGATTCTTTCGCGGGTAATCTGCATCAATCCAAAATCCGACATGGGCAGAATGTTTGATTTCGCCCGGTCATTGCGCAGCTCATTTTTCATTGCGTCATAGACCTTCTTTGCATTTTTAGGATCGAGCATGTCGATAAAGTCCACGACGATGATACCACCGATATCCCTTAACCTGAGCTGACGAACAATCTCCCGTGCAGCTTCGAGGTTGGTTTTAAGGGAGTTGTCCTCCTGCTCTTTCTTTGCCGCGTACCGCCCGCTGTTGACATCGATAACCACCATTGCTTCAGTATGCTCTATAATGATATATCCTCCCGACTTGAGCCATACTTTACGCGAGAAAATGGACTCTACATCCTTGGCGATGCCATACCCCTCAAAAAGCGGAAGCTTGCCCTTGTAGAGGGAGACATTTTTCTCCATCTCGGGTGCCGCCCACTGAATGTAATTCAGCGTCTCCTTGTGGATACTGGACGAATTTGCAACCAGTTCAGTCACATCCGCCGTCAAAGAGTCGCGCAGCACGCTGGAAATAATGGTATCTTCCTTGAAAATAAGCTGAGGCGGCTTCGCGTCCTGCAATTTTTCTTCAATCTGCTCCCACTTTACCAGCAGTTTTTCAAGGTCTTTTTTCAGAAGCTCTTCCTCCTGATGCTCAGCAACCGTCCTGATGATCGCGCCGAAACCTTCGGGAAGCATCGAACGAACAAGCTTTTTCAGCCTGGCCCGTTCCTTTCGGGAAACAACACGGCGTGAAACCGCGATCTGCCCTCCACCGAAAGGCAAAAGCACCATAAAGCGACCCGCAATGGTAATATCGGATGTCAGACGCGAACCTTTGTTGCTTATCGGCTCCTTGATAACCTGAACAAGAATGGAATCATTCGGCTTGAGTTTGCTTGCGATCATCTGTGTGTAGGATTGCCGCTTTCTGTCCGCTCCGTTGCTTTTGCCCCTTCCCTGACCGTTCTTCTGCCCATCCGTCTCCCCCCTGGCTTTAGCAGACCCTGCACGGGAATCGCCAGTCTCATCATTCACTTCCTCGCCGTTTTCACCATTGCCGTTTTCGTCGTCATCATCATCATCTTCGATAAGAGCACGGTAATCCTCCGTGGTTGTCCCGACATCGGAAAAGTGAAGAAATCCGTCAGACTTCTGGCCTATATCGACGAAAGCCGCTTTGAGCCCTTCGACGACTTTGTGCACCCTGCCGAGATAAATGTCGCCTATGCTCCTCAGGCTGTCGGGGCGCTCGATGATCAGCTCGGCAAGACGCCCCTCTTCAACAAGGGCAACCTGGATCTCGTCTCCGGACTTGTTCATCAACAACTGCTTTTTCACTGTCTTCCTCATTACAAAAACCCGAATTCTATAAAGTTATCGCACCTGTCCTATGAAATGTAACCTGTATTATTTAACATTTTTGTTAAAAGCCCAAATTCTCTTCCCTTTTTCTTTGAACAAGGGAAGAAAGTACGCTCCGGAGGCACGGGCTTTCCAGATCAACCGATCAACCAAAAAACCTTTGCAGCTGTCAACCGGGAATTACGAGGGCAGGTTCTGGGGCGAACACAGAAGCATCTGCGGTATTGACGAAGCCGGCAGAGGACCGCTCGCCGGGCCGGTTGTTGCCGCTGCAGTTGTTTTTCCACGGTTCTTCGAACCATGCGGGACACTGCGGACGCTGAATGATTCCAAGAGCCTTTCACCCGCAAAACGTGCTGTCCTAGCCGAAGCGATAAAGGACTCGGCAGAGGATTTCAGCATCTCGGTGATCGATAACGGCACTATCGACCGGATCAACATTTTCAGAGCAACCATGCTCGCCATGAACAAGGCGGCCGAATCACTCAAGAAGTTGCCGGATATGATGATGATCGATGGAAACCGGTTCACTCCTCACCTTCCGATCCCCTTTCTAACCATCGTGAAAGGCGACTCGAAAGTGTTTTCCATCGCAGCAGCATCGGTACTTGCCAAAACCCACCGGGATTCCATCATGATGGAATATGGCAGCATGTACCCTCATTACGGCTTTGAAAAGCACTTCGGGTATCCTACAGAAGCACATATTTCAGCCATAGAGGAATATGGTCGCTGCCCTCTGCACCGGCAAAGTTTCAGGCTGAAGCAGCTCGGCGAAAAATAATCCCTATCGATTCATTTCAGGAAAAACAATCTCGATGTCAAGCATACCTCATGATCTGGGAAAACAGGGTGAACGTACCGCTGTATCGTATCTCTTCGAACAGGGCTATAGAATTCTGCACAGAAATTTCCGCTACCGCCGTAACGAGATAGACATCATTGCCCTTGACAAACACACCGTTTGTTTCATCGAGGTAAAGACACGTTCCTCCGATGCAAAAGGGCATCCCCTCGAAGCTGTCACTCCCGAGAAGCAACGTGAGATCATCAGGGCTGCATCGGCTTACCTGGCAGGTCTGCAGAATCCTGAACCCGACTGCCGGTTCGATGTGATAGGAATCATTGTGCATGCATTCCAGGATGGCAAAATAAAGGCATTTGACCTGGAACATGTTACCAACGCGTTTATGCTTGACTCCGGCTGAGCCGGACAACTGGACTCTGAGGAAATCCAACCTTTCCTGCGGCAATACAAAACAACCTCCCCTTGCCTACTGCTAACTGAAGACTGCCTGCCGACTCCCTCTCGCCACTTGTTTCTCTTCACATACATCCCATGCGTCACAGCATGCTGATTTGACTTCGGGCTGTTGCATTCGTGGGATATCCGGGCATTTTTTACTACCTTGCAAGGTTAAAGATTATTATGTTTTAAACGTATTTCTGCACCTCTATACAACCATGTCAGATACCCAGAGCAAAACCCCATCGGCATCCTATGCGGCAACGAATATCCAGATACTCGACGGCATAGAACATGTTCGCAAACGCCCCGCGATGTATATCGGCGATGTTCATTCCCGCGGACTCCACCATCTCATTTACGAAATCGTCGATAATTCAATAGATGAAACCCTCGCGGGCTACAACGACACGATCGAACTCTCGCTTAACCCGGACGGTTCTGTAACCGTTTCGGACAACGGGAGGGGCATCCCCGTCGATATTCACCCTCAGAAAAAAAAATCGGCTCTTGAGCTGGTAATGACGGTTATCGGAGCAGGCGGCAAGTTCGATAAAGGGGCCTACAAGGTTTCGGGCGGCCTGCATGGCGTGGGTGCCTCGGTAGTTAATGCTATCTCCGAGTGGTGTGAAGTCGAAGTGTACCGTGAAGGCAAGGTCTGGTTCCAGCGTTACCAGAAGGGGGTGCCGCAATGCGATGTTCAGGTCATCGGGGACACCGATAAAACAGGCACAAAAACAACCTTCAAGCCCGACCCTACAATATTCAAGACAACCGAGTTCCGAAAAGATATCGTAATCGACCGCATGCGTGAACTCGCGTTTCTCAACAGCGTATTGAAAATCATTGTGCGGGACATTGACGGCTCCGAGGAAACGTTCCATTACGAAGGGGGCATCAGGGAGTTTGTCAAATTTACGGATCACAACAGAATCAGCCTGATCAGGGAGCCCGTCTATATCAGCGGTGAAAAAGACTCAACCGTGGTTGAAATTGCTCTTCAGTATAACGATTCGTATCAGGAAAACGTATTCAGCTACGTCAATAACATAAACACTCATGAAGGCGGAACCCACGTGACCGGATTCCGAAAGGCTTTGACAAGAACACTGAATGCATATGCACAGAAAAATGACCTGCTGAAAAACCTGAAGATTTCGCTGACCGGCGACGATTTCAAGGAAGGGTTGACAGCGGTGATATCGGTCAAGGTAGCCGAACCCCAGTTTGAAGGGCAAACAAAAACAAAACTGGGCAACTCGGAAACGCAGAGCATCGTTGAAAGCATTGTCAACGATCAGCTCTCCGATTATGCCGAAAGCAATCCCTCGATTTTGAGAACCATTATCGAAAAAGTCAAGAGCGCTGCACTGTCAAGGGATGCCGCCAGAAAAGCCAAAGAGCTTACGAGAAGAAAGTCAGCGCTTGAAAGCTCCGGCCTGCCCGGTAAACTTGCTGACTGTTCGATCAATGATCCAGAACACTGCGAGCTGTACATCGTGGAAGGTGATTCTGCCGGCGGGAGCGCAAAGCAGGGCAGAGACCGGAGCTTTCAGGCAATACTGCCTTTGAAGGGGAAAATCCTCAATGTCGAAAAATCACGGCTCCACAAGATGCTGGAGAATGAGGAAATAAAAACCATCATACTCGCTCTCGGCACCAACTTCGGGGAAGAAGAATTTGCTGCAGAAAAGCTTCGGTACGGCAAAATCATTATCATGACAGATGCCGATGTTGATGGTGCGCATATACGCACGCTGCTGCTGACATTTTTCTTTCGCCACATGCGTGCCCTCATCGAGGCCGGCAAGGTTTTTATCGCACAACCTCCGCTCTATCTCATAAAATCAGGAAAGGAACAGAAATATGCGTGGGATGACGATGAGCGTAACAGTATTGTCGATACGATCAAGAAGAAACAGAAAGGGAAGGCAAGCATCAACATTCAACGGTATAAAGGCCTTGGCGAAATGAATCCCGAGCAGCTTTGGAGCACAACCATGGATCCCGAACACCGCTCATTGCTGCAGGTAACGGTTGAAAACGCCATGGAAGCCGATCAGATATTCTCGACCCTGATGGGGGACAAGGTTGACCCGCGCCGCGACTTTATTGAAAAGAACGCCCGCTATGTGCGCAGGTTAGATGTCTGAGATCCTGACATAAACCTCTTCCTGCAGTTCTTTAATCCATTCCTGGAAGAGCTTGTTCTGCTTGGCTTCAACGGCAAGCTTTTCAAGACGTGCATAGTCAGAGTCCAACTCAAGCCTATGAGCGGGAACCCTTCTGTTCAGCATGAAAAGTGCGTAAAATGGCGTCCCTTTTTCCGGTTCGATCCTCACGACACGGCTGATGTCCCCCTCGCTCGCGAGAGAGCCGACAACCTCTCTGAGCTGGTTTCGAAGTACCTCGACGGCAAACAGGGTTTCCCCCGTCTCCGCATTTCGTATAACCCCTCCGTGCTTCGCTGAGGCAGGATCATCGGAATACTGTCTGGCCATTTCAGCAAAGTCCGCCCTTCCGCTCAGGATATCTGTGCGAACCTTCTCGAGCCTTGTTTTTGCGGCGGGTGCATCAAGAGAGCTTCTGTCAAAAGCAATAAGAATGTGCCGTGTATGCACAGCGTCCTGCTCTTTGTCGAGGAGCTGAATAATATGATAACCGAAACGGCTTTCGACTATCCCGGAAATTTCACCTTCCTCAAGCGAGAATGCAGTTTCCTCGAAATTTTTCACAAACTCGCCCCGGCGGGAATACCCGAGATCTCCTCCCAAAGGGGCGGATCCGGGATCCTGTGAATACAATTTTGCGAGTTCGGCAAAATCATTGCCTGCCTGCAGTTGTTGCTTTATTTGCTCGATGCCTGCACGGGCACTTGCTTTTGCTTCGGCTGTTACCCCGGGATAGATGATGATCTGGGAAACCTCAACGGACTCCCTGAACATCGGCAGTCTTTCCCGGTTGTCACGATAAAAATCCTCGACTTCTTCATAACTGACGGTAGTTCCGGACAATTCCTTTCTTCTGATGCTGTTAATCAGCTGCTGATCTCGTAAATCATCCTTTATTTCCTTTTCTATGACTGCATAGGATTTCGAAAACGTTGATTCCATTTCCTCAATGGAACCGAACTTGCTTCGGAGGAACATCATCCGTTCTTCGCCTTTCTTGTCAATTTCAGCCTCATCGACATGTATACTGTCAAGCCTTGCCTTTGTCAGCACAATTTTTCTGGTGACCAGATTTTCAAGAATGCCAGCTTTCAGTGAAGGATCTTTTTTCGCTTCGGGATACTGCAAACGCGCCATCATCGCCTGTTCATCGACCTGAGACTGCAAAATCATCTCATTGCCGACAACCGCTACTATTCTGTCCGCAATTGCCGCATTGGCAGTATGCAAACCACCGAAACAAACCATTGCCATAACCACTAAACGACCGAACAAACTTTTTTTCATAATCCTTATGCTTTGCCCGGGAAAAACATCGCAACCCGGTTTACTGATACTTATCCCTTGCCTGTTGCAGTAATGTACTATAATACTGCTTTTGTTTCTCAACAATCAAAAGTTCTTCAATGTCCTCGTAAGCTTGCGCAACGCTCTTTTTCTCTCCTTTTCCAAGAACCGCATGCAGGTGCATGACAACAAAAAGTGTGCTGTGCACTTTGATAACCGGCGAAATATCTCCAGGAACCATTGACAGAAGGAGACGCTTCATTTTCCTGTTTTCAAGATGAAGGCGCGGCAGTGCTTTCAGATCGCGTCCGTTCAGATATGATTGCCTGTTCACGTCTGCATAGACACTGTCTAACGATTCGATGAGTCCAAGCAGCCTTTTGCCGTTTCCTTCATGAAACCTCAATGCATTCTGCATCCGGCTTGCTGCCTGTTCCGTAGATGCATAATATCTTGCCAGCGCATATTCAGTTTGCTTACAGACAAACTCATCCGGATATTCCTGGTAGAACGCTTTTACAGCAGCCGAATCAACGGCCAACATACCTTCTTTTTCAGCCCTGTTCATTCTTGAATCGACAAAACGCTGCACCGTTATCTGTCGCATTGCTTTTTCAGCCAGCATCCGGGTTTCGGGTTCCTTGTCCACATTTTCATCAAGCGCAAGCTGGTAAAGGGCCGCAAGGTCGCGCCAGTCTTCAATGTAGATTGCCGACATGGTAAGACTGTCCTGAGGAGACGCATAATCGATAGAAGCGAGCAACTCGCCACGTGTCAGCCGAAGCTTTCCCGCTTTTGCGACAACCTCATCATCCGGGGACGTTCCACACCCCGACGCAAGGAATAGTATTGCTCCGAGCGCGATGTGCAGCTTGCTGCCTTTCATCCACCGCGGAGTTTAATCGGACGCCTGGTCTTCAACTGCCAGTCAAGAACAACCGGAGCCGCAATAAAAAGGGATGAATAGGTACCGACAAGAATACCAAGCATAATTGCAAAAGTAAATCCCCGAATAGCCGGACCCGCAAAGATAAACAGAATGAGCACGACAAGCAGCGTGGTCCCGGATGTGATGATGGTTCTGCTTAACGTCTGGTTGAGGCTGCTGTTGAAAATTGCAGTGTAATCGGAAGATTTGCCCGTGCGGATGTTTTCCCGGATCCTGTCATACACAACAACCGTATCGTTGATCGAGTAGCCCGCAATAGTAAGAAAAGCCGCTATGATACTCTGGTTTATGTCCAAAGGCATGAAATCAAACAGGCCGCCGAAAATACTGAATATACCCAGCACAATGAATACATCATGAAATATGGCAACAACACTTGCTGCTGCAAACCGGAACTCAAAACGTATCCCTACATAGAGCAGGATAGCAATCACAGCGCCCAGAAGCGCTTTCAGGGCAGCCCATTTCAAATCGGACGCTATGCTGGGACCAACGGAATCAATCCTGAGCACCTCATGAGGATTGTCGGAAATACGATCATCGAGAGAATTGGATACCAGTGCTTTCAACTGGTTGAGGTCACCTTCGAAAGCCGTTTGAACAAGCACCGACCGGTCAGCCCCGTAACTTTTTACCGCGCCCTCCACTCCGGCCTCCTTCAGCACGGTCCTCACCTTTCCGACTGTTACTTCGTTTTCAAAGCGCAGAACAACCTCGGTCCCCCCTTTGAAATCTATGCCGTAATTCAGCCCCCTGACAACAAGGGAGACAAGGCCGGCCAACACCAGAACGAGCGATAGTATATAGGATACTTTTCTGTACTTCAGGAAATCTATGTTCGAATTTTTTATCAGCTGCATATGTCGTTATTCCTAATAAGCATTAACCGAAACTTTTGGCCGTCATGAGATTTTTTTCGATAAGCAGGTCAAAAATAACCTTCGTGATAACCAGGGCGGTAAAAAGGCTTGCCGCCGTACCGATCATGAGGGTAAGCGCAAAGCCCTGTATGGGGCCGATACCATATATGTAGAGCAGAAATCCCGCACCGAGCGTTGTTATCTGTGAATCGACAATTGCCGAAAAAGCCTTGTTGTAACCGGTATCGACTGCCATGCGAAGGTTTTTTCCCGCAGTTATTTCTTCCCTGATTCTTTCGAAAATCAGCACATTGGCATCCACTGTCATACCTATAGTCAACACGATACCTGCAATACCGGGTAGAGTAAGTGCGGCACTGAATCCGGCAAGAACCGAAAGCACGAACAAAATATTCAGAACAAGGGCAATGTCTGCAGAAACACCGGCCTTGCGATAGTAGCCAACCATGAACAGCGCAACGATAAAAAGCCCCCATCCCGCTGAAAGCAACCCTGAACGGATATAATCTGCACCAAGAGACGGGCCGACCGTTCTTTCCTCAATAATCCTGACCGGGGCAGGAAGTGCACCGGCTTTGAGAACTATCTCGAGGTCCTGAGCCTCTTCAATACTCTCTATTCCATTGATAACGGAACTTCCTCCTGGAATCTTAGACTCTACTACAGGAGCAGAATAAACCGCACCGTCCAGCACAATCGCGATTCTGCGCCCTATATTCGCTCCGGTGATTCTTGCCCATTTTGAGGTGCCGTCCGAATTCATCCTCATGGTAACTTCCGGCTGAATCGCCGATGCTCCGAATGTGGCCTTTGCTTCCGTAATGACACCGCCGGTAAGCTCGGGAGTTTTCTTCAACAGAAAAAGATCATAAAATTTTTCTCCATCGACGCCTTCAATAACCTTTGCCGACAAAGTGATTTCCGAATCTTTCGGTAACAGTTTCCTTACATCTTCACGTTGAAAAAGGGTGGTAAGATACTCCCGGGAATATTCGGGAGCGTAGACTCTCCCGTTTTCCATAACGACAATGTTATCATAAAGGGGATTGACCGTTTCTTCTTCCTGCCCGGCACGGCTTTCTGCCAGGAAGCTGTTTACCCTGTCAAAAGATTCAAGCATGCTTTCATTATCCCTTACCAGCTTGAATTCAAGTTTTGCCGTACCCCTGAGCAATTTGCGGACCCTGTCCTCGTCGGATACCCCCGGCAGCGCAACGATCAGTCGGCGTGCGCCCTGCGTCTGGATTACCGGCTCGGAAACACCGTACTGATCGACCCGGTTACGGATAATCTCTTTTGCTCTTATAACAGCATCTTGCGCCTCTTTTCTGAGTTTCTCGATAATCTCTTCATCGCTGTCACGAACCTCGTAAAAATAACGGCTCATCCTGATATTGCGGCTGCTGAATTCCGAAGCCAGCAGCTCAATAACCTGTGCATTGCTCTCAGCAGCATTTTTCTTGACTTCGGCAATGATCTCAAAAAACGTCTTGTCCTTATTCCACGCTCTTTCTTCGACCAGATCAATGAGATCAACCTCGAGAACAAGGTACATACCGCCTTTCAGATCAAGGCCGAGTTTCAGACTTTTTTCAGCTGCTGTTTCCATACCCTCACGATTCTCACGGACAAATTTCAGGCTGTCCTCGGCCGCAGTCAGCCGCGTCAACTGCTTCGAGAAGGAATAATCTTTATAGGTCGGCCACAGTGACCATATGGCAAGAGCCGTCAGTGCAACAATGAGAACGCTTTTCAGACGATACTTTTTCATACAAGCAATAGAATCTTTGCGCAATATTTTGCAGTCAAATAACTGAATTCAGCCAATATATAAAACCGGGACCTGATTAACAATCAGGCCTGACCGAGTAAGCGTGTTCAGCAGTAAGAACCGCTATGACAATAAAAAAAGCCCGGCATTAAAACCGGGCTTGAAGAATCTGGCATCAACACATTATCCCCAGATATCCTGAGCAATGTTATTGTACCATCCACGTGCATAGGTTGCCTCTTCGCTGAGCTGATCGTCATCAGCATCCATCGGAGTAAGACCGCCTGCACCCTTAATGCTGACAATGCCGTCGCTGGTGAGCTTGTAGACAGCAGCAACGGAAATACCGTAGCCGGGGCCGACAAGACTGTAACAGGTATTGACCAGTGAAGGCGGCGCAGGTACCTTGCCCTGCAACAGTCTGACGATGCTGGCTGCAGTAACCTTGCCCTGGCTGCTGGCCGCAAAACCGGATTTCGGCATGGCACCGGCGATAGAAGCATCACCAATCACATGGATACCCGGATGAATCGTCGACTCGAAGGTTATCGGGTTAACCGGGCACCAGCCGGTCTCATTGGTCAGGCCGGCATCTGCAGCAATTTTTCCGGCTCTCTGCGGAGGTATAACGTTGACCACGCCGCCCTTGACAGCGCCTGACGAAGTCTGGACGGTCATTGACGATGGGTCTACTGCCGTTACCTTGCCGCCTGCAGAAGCTGCTTTCCATTCAATGATGCCGGGATAAAGCCTTTCCCAGCCTTTCGTGAAAAGACCCTGCTTGGAGAATTTCTCTTTGGCATCGAGAATAATAACCTTGGAGTTCGGCTTGTTCTTTTTCAGGAAGTTTGCAATGAGACTTGCTCGTTCATACGGCCCGGGAGGGCAGCGGAACGGATTACCCGGAGGGCAGATAACCACATTGTCGCCGTCTTTCATCTCCTGCAGTTGCTTTGTAAGCATTTCGGTCTGAGGACCTGCCTTGTAACCGTGAGGCATCTGCTTGTTTGCGACATCCTCACTGTAACCTTCAATTGCGTCGTAATCAAAGTCGATGCCGGGCGAAACAACCAGACGGTCGTATTTCAGTTCTTTTCCGCCTTTGAGCTTCACGGTGTGATTTGCCGCATCGATTTCTGCCGCCTCTTCATTAATAACCTCGACACCATAGGTACCTTTCAGCACATCATAGGTCTGGGCAATTTCGTTCATCTGTTTCAATCCACCCATTACCCAGTTGCTGAACGGGCAGGTGTAAAAAGTTGCTGCAGGCTCGACAAGTGTCACGGAAACGGAAGGATCAAGCTTCTTGATATACTTTGCTGCCGAAGCTCCTCCAAAGCCGCCTCCAATTACAACAACGCGTTTCTGGCTTGCAAGCAGAGGCGTCGCACCGCCAAAAACACCAAGTGTAGAACCTGCTGCGCCGGCAAGGAAAAGCTTGTTGAAAT
>JANQFD010000114.1 GCA_028278005.1 Chlorobium sp.
CCTTTTCCCTTGCCGGGCTTCGGGGATGAGGTGATGTCCAGGAGTTCATATACCTCTTGGGCGGATTTCCTGTTTTCTCGACCGATATGTTCAAGTGTCTGATCAAGAGAGTGGACGGCTACGCCTTCCGTTTCAAGTTTCCGGCGCAATGACTCGGGACTCACTCCACCGGCAAATTTTTCCGAGATCTCTTTCAGGGTCATTTTTTCGGCGTGGGGGACCGGCGGTCGGCTTTCAGCCTCTTCCCATGATCCTGAAAGATATTCACCGAAATCAATTACGGCTGAGAATGGCTGGAACTTGAGATGAGTGCCGATTCCAAAAAGTAATGAAAGCATCAGAATGCTGAACATCTCGACGGGCTTGCTGAGCCCAGCGTGAGTTTTAGCGGCAATGTAGGACCAGAAAGCTTTCCAGTTAATGAAAAAAAGATGGAATAGAGAAAGTATGACAAAAGCAAGGCTGAAAATGGTGTGCTGGTTTTGCCAATCATGCTTGCTGAGTCCGAGGATTTGCCAGTTCGTCCAGTTGGCAACCCTGCCGGGCGGTGACAGGTACAGTATAATTCCTGAAACCAGCAACATCAGGAATGCGGCAAAAAGCCCGAAACTTATAAAGGATCTCCAACTGAATGCACTATTTTTCATTCTCCTTTTTTTTCGTCTGTTGCGGTTCACCGGATTTCAGGGGAGTAATTCTGATGCGTTTCAGATACAAACGGCGTTTCAGTTTGTTTGGTTTTGTGGAAACTCTGACCAGCATCTGCTGTAACGAATCCCTTTGTTCGGGTGTGCATACCTTTGCAAGACTGTTAAAGTGCCATGCAAGCCGGTATTCGATAATTGCCTGCTGTCTGCCGATGCGCCCGGAGAGAATTTTGATCGCCTGAGTGTCCGGCTCCGCTTTGACCGCCTCCTGTATGAGCTGTTTTTTCAGCCCGGAGATCGCCAGGAGCGAGGGAAGCGTCGTCCGGAAATGCTGGCGCCTGAGTGTATTGAACTGCTTGCTTTGTTCCTGGGTGAGTTTCAGCTGTTCTTTGAAAAAAGACTTTTTGTTTTTGTATCGGTAAGTACTTGTAACCTTTTCTTTTTTCTCCGGTTTGTGAGAGTTCTGCCACCAGAGCGTGCCGAGGAGCACAAGATTCAAAACAACAAGTATTGCAAGTACAATCGTTACAAAGCGTCTGGAAGAGAGAAAATCCATTCAAATGTAGTTTGATTCAAGCGAGGAAGCTGAGACTACAGTTGCTCATTGTTCGCCGGTATCCTCAATGCTGTCGTTATCCAGGTAATAAGACAAGGCCGGGCTGCTGTACTCGCTTGTCAGGCTTTCAAACATGTCGGTTTTGCTGAAAGCAGGTTCGCTGCCGTTGGAGAACATGAGCAGAAGGGCAGAACCTATATTGATGATCAGCAGGAAAACCATGAGCGCGAGTTTCAGCCCTCCCGAGGAAGGTCTGACCCGATGAAACGGTTGTTCCGCTTCATGATCTATCCTCTCCAAAAGACGTGCACGGAAAAGATAGTGGGGCTCAACTTCAGGAAGCCTGTCCAGTACTTCCATGGTTTCCCGGACTTCAGCTTCTATGTGATCGATTTTATTCATCGTCATCGGCTATTATACTACTTTTGACGTTTCTGACATGAAAACCTTGCACAACATAAAAGAAAAAGCGATGGCAACCTGACCCGCCGGTTTATCGATTGTTCCGGTGATGCCGGCGGCAATTTCGAAAGATACAACGATTCGTCACTGTTTTCTGTAATATTTTTCAAGCTTTTGCTGAAGGTTTTTTTTTGCCCTGTGAACAAGGGATTCGACTGCAGACACGGTTGTGTTCATTATTTCGGCGATTTCCTGATTCGTATACCCGTCATACTTGCTGAGAAGGAAGGCTGTTTTCTGGTTGTCAGGTAATCTGTCAAGGGCGTTCTGCAAGACCTCTTTTCTTTCGTTTTCAGAAAATAATTCCGCCGGGGTTTCTGAAGGTGAAGAGAGGGCCATTTCTTCAGTCGGGTCATTGAAACCGATGACCCGTTTAAGCGAACTGAACCTTTTTTTGCGTTTTTTCTTACGAAGATGGTCGAGTGATTTTGTTACGGCAATCCTGTAAAGCCAGGTGGAGAGCTTTGACTCCTGCCTGAAATTGTCGAGCGAACGATGTGCTTCAAGAAATACCTCCTGAGCAATATCCTCGGCATCTTCCTTGTTGAGCACAAACCGGTAACAGGTATTGAGCACCATTTTCTGGTGTTCGGCGACAATGGCGCTGAATTCATCTTCCTGTATAGAGTGCCCGTTCTGCTGCAATCTGGTTTTCTTTGTGTGTCCTGGAAGTGTGCTGCTTTCGCAGACCTCATGCATGATTATACTTACCTTTAGCCGATAGTCCCAAGGTGATTGTTGCAAATTGTCTGGAAAAACGTGACGGGGGGCAAGAAACCGCCATGGCCGACCGTCTGTTTTGTGTGGAAAACGTCGGATCTCTGACTATGCAGTGCGAACATCCGTTATTTGACGTTTTTTGGATATGATTCTTGCGCCTGCAACTATTTTTCGGGAAAGGTAATTTTCAGGGTATCCTGCCGGTCTTGAGCATGATCGGCCATGCAACCTTTTTTAATGACAAGGGGTCACCCCAGGTTTCGAGAAGTTCCGGAGTGATGCTGTCGAGAGGGTTGTGCCCGCGATCTTTTTCGTAGACAGTCAGTGCCGACCATGTTTCAAGATATCCTATCATTTTGTGAAACGACCATTCCGTGGTCATGGTGAATTGCGGCGATGAAATAGTTGGAAAAGGAAAGAAAAGATCGCGGTATCCCGACTGGATATGCATGATCTCCTTTTCCCAGAACCCGGCGAGTATATCCGAATACAAGCGGAGTATAAGCCGGTCGGTTTCAGGGGTTATCAGCGGCAGGTGATAGGCCCATGCTGCTATGATGCAGTTTTTCCTGGCCACTCTCCGGACTTCCCGGTAAAAGCGTTCACCGGCGAACCAGTGGATTGCCTGCGCAACGGTTATCAGGTTGAAGCAGTTGTCGGGAAAGTCAGTATTCTGGGCTGTGCAAACGGCATAATGAATGTTATTTCCCTGTTGTACTGCATGATCTATCTGGGCTGCGCTTGCATCGGTCGCATAAACCTGTTTGAAATATTTGGCCAGGGAGACAGCAGACTGCCCGTTTCCTGTTGCACAATCCCAGGCGGCGTCCCGTTCCGTTACAAGTGAAACAAGATAACTGAACAGTGCTTCAGGGTAGCGAGGCCGGTGCAGGCTGTACTCCATCGCACTTTCCGAGAACCGGTCTTTGAATAGTTCCTGCATTGTGCTGTTAGGTTTCACCTAAACTGAGCGTTTCATCAAGTGCTCAATAATGGGAAGTTTTTTAAAAACAATCTGTTATAATGTATTTATGGTGCGGTTATTCCTCTCTTGTCGGGTGAACGTGAAAACTGAAAAAACCGCATTTGTTGAAACCCTTCGGGATTGCCGTTCATACCGAATCTGCTTCGTTACAGGGAACTTGCGGTAGTTCACTACAGCGGCATTCCCTGTGCCTTGCATCTCCCGCATGTTCGACAATCGCTCAATTTAGGTTTGAGTGCGTTCAAGGCACCCTTTCCTGCCGATTTACATGGTGCCGCTTTTTACCTGATCCGGTATTTGTTCGAGAAATCGCGCTTTCAGTTTTGGGGTGGGTATCATGCAGCTTTCTTTTCTGCCGAACCACTGGTAACGGTTTCTGGCAATTATATCGTATAGAAGATCGCGGACAGGCAGGGGAAGAAGCAGGAAAACCTGAAGAAGATTCCACGGGATGTCGAGTTCGGAAGCTATTTCAAGAGCGGCGGTACTTTTTGAATATGCCCGGCCGTTTTTTACCAGCACAACGGTATCGAGACTGTCGGTGTTGATCCGGTACTGCTGCAGCAGTTTCTGCCCCAACGGTGATTGTGCTGGGGTAAACGTAAACTTTTTCTCACGATCCCTTTCGTAAATGAAATTAACCGAGAACTCGCATAGATTGCATACACCGTCGAAAATAACAATTCTTTCAGGCAATGAGCTCTGCACCATGTTTTT
>JANQFD010000126.1 GCA_028278005.1 Chlorobium sp.
ATCGGGAGATCCTGATCCACAGGGGCCTGCAAACGTAACATATTGAAGAATTTCAGGTTAAAACACTTTTTGCTCTTTCCGAAAAGTATAATTAACGCAAAAAAAACCGAAAAAAAAGCTTGGAAAAATGTATATCTCGACAAAGCAGCGTCGACTGCAGACTATCACTCGCGCCTCGCGCCAGACACCTGCTCAACGCAAAAAAGCAGCCACACCGCGTTTGCTTTAAAACAGAAAAAACACTATATATATATAACAAAGCAATTATCGGTTAATAGCATATTGCGTAACGCAATAATTACCTGGATGCCTGCATATTTTCAACATAGCGACAACAGCTGCATATCGGAACAAGCCTGTGCATCAGTGCGCAACGCCGGTGAGACAGCATCTCTCCTCATTTGCAGGATCGGAATACCTGTGTCTGTGATTATACTACAGGTAGGTATTCTAGTGCCCTGACGGCGCTCCGGTCCCTGGTCCAATTTTTCTCTTTTTTCTACAAAAACCTATCATTGGCCTCGGGAACGGCATCCCGGAGGGTGTTTTTTTAATTCAAAAAATACGGTTTATGAGATCCGATACCATAAAAAAAGGCTTCGAGAAAGCACCGCACAGAAGTCTGCTGAAGGCAACAGGAACAATCTCGTCAAACGAAGACTTCAGAAAACCCTTTATCGGTATCTGCAATTCGTTTATCGAACTTATTCCAGGTCATGCCCATTTGCAGAAACTGGGACAGATTGCCAAGGAAGAGGTAAGAAAAGCCGGAGGGGTTCCTTTTGAATTCAATACCATAGGCATCTGCGATGGTATCGCAATGGGCCATATCGGCATGCGCTATTCACTGGCAAGCAGGGAACTGATCGCAGACAGCGTCGAGGCGGTAGCACAGGCCCACCGTCTTGACGGACTCGTCTGTATTCCCAACTGTGACAAGATCACACCGGGCATGATGATGGCTGCGGTCCGCATGAATATTCCGGTTATTTTTGTCTCCGGCGGCCCGATGAAAAAAGGATGCACGCCTTCGGGAGAGACTGTCGATCTTATATCGGTATTCGAGGCTGTCGGTCGTCATAGTACCGGTGAAATCGACGATGAGAAACTGGGAGAAATAGAGGATCATGCTTGTCCGACGTGCGGTTCCTGTTCGGGAATGTTCACGGCAAATTCCATGAACTGCCTCTGTGAAGCACTTGGCCTGGCCCTGCCGGGAAACGGAACTGTACTTGCTGTCGATCCAAGAAGAGAGGAACTGCTCAGGCAAGCCTCGAGAAACATCATCGATCTTGTTGAAAAGGACATAAAGCCGCGTGATATTCTATCAAGACGTTCTCTCCTGAACGCTTTTGCGCTTGATTTTGCAATGGGAGGAAGCACCAATACAATACTGCACACGCTTGCAATCGCCAATGAGGCGGAAGTACCGTTTGACTTTTCGGAGCTTAACGACCTTTCAGCAAAAACACCGTATATCTGCAAGGTCAGCCCTGCGACCCAGGATGTGCACATTGAAGATGTGGACCGGGCAGGAGGGGTTTCGGCAATACTCAACGAACTTTCAAAAATCGAAGGTCTGCTTGATCTCTCCGCACCGACAGTCACAGGCAGGACGCTCGGTGAAAACATTGCAGGCGCTACGATACAAAACACGGATGTTATCCGTTCAATTGCATCGCCGTACGCGCAGTCAGGGGGGCTCGCCGTGCTTTATGGAAATCTCGCTCCTGAAGGTGCCGTTGTCAAAACCGGTGCTGTGAGTGAGTCCATGATGCTTCACACCGGTCCGGCAAAAGTGTATGAATGTCAGGACGATGCCATAAAAGGCATCATGGAGGGAGACGTTGTTTCGGGAGATGTCGTGGTTATCCGTTACGAAGGTCCCAAAGGGGGACCGGGAATGCCCGAAATGCTTTCTCCCACCAGCGCCATCATGGGACGCGGTCTTGGAGATTCCGTTGCGCTTATAACGGACGGACGTTTTTCAGGGGGGTCCCGGGGTGCGTGTGTCGGTCATGTTTCACCTGAAGCTGCTGAAAAAGGGCCGATTGCCGCTTTGCGAAACGGTGACATGATCACCATCGACCTGCCGAACAGGTCTATTTCAGTCAACCTGTCCGACGAAACAATGAAACAGAGACTCGCAGAAATCCCGGAGTTCGTCCCTAAAATCACAAAAGGATATCTCGCGCGATACTCGCAAATGGTTACATCAGCGCATACCGGTGCGATATTAAAAAACCCGGCTTGCTAACATTAAAAGTGATACCTCATGCATACAACCGGCCAGAAAATGAATGGCTCCGAAATATTTTTTGAATGCCTGCGCCGGGAACATGTCGATTACATTTTCGGCTATCCCGGCGGAGCGCTCCTGAAAGTTTATGAAACGCTTTATGATGTCGAGGACATCAAACATATTCTTGTCCGGCATGAACAGGGTGCCGCGCATATGGCTGAAGGTTACGCCAGAGCAACCGGCAAACCGGGAGTCGTTCTGGTAACATCAGGACCGGGCGCGACCAATACGGTCACCGGGATATCGAACGCTTATATGGATTCCTCTCCGCTGATTGTTTTCACCGGCCAGGTACCGAGCGCCCTTATCGGCAACGATGCTTTTCAGGAAGCCGATATCGTCGGCATAACCCGGCCGATAACAAAGCATAATTTTCTTGTCAAGGATGTCAAGGATATGGCTGCAACGATCAAAAAAGCGTTTTATCTGGCAACACAGGGAAGACCGGGACCGGTTCTTGTCGATCTTCCGAAAGACGTTCTTAATTCGGAATGTGTTTTCAACTGGCCGGAAAAGGTTGACATTCGGGGATTCAAGCCGACAATCAAGGGCCATGAAAACCAGATAAAAAAAGCCGCAAAAATCATTGCAAAGGCAAAACGCCCGCTTCTTTATGTCGGCGGCGGCGTTATTGCGGCCGGAGCATCCGATGCGCTCAGGAAACTCGCTATCGACCAGAATATACCGGTTACCATGACCCTGCAGGGCCTGGGAGCATTTCCGGGAAACCATCCGTTGAGCATGGGAATGCTCGGGATGCACGGTACGTTCTGGGCGAACCAGGCAGTCAATAACTGTGACCTGCTTATTTCGGTAGGGGCACGGTTTGACGACAGGGTAACCGGCAAGGTCGATACGTTTGCAACACATGCATATAAAATTCATAACGACATCGATCCCACAAACATCGATAAAAACGTCAAGGTCGATCTTCCGGTTGTCGGCGATTCCCTGCATTTTCTCGAGGGAGTCTACAACGCGCTGCCGAAAACAAAGGAAGACCGTCAGCCCTGGCTCGATCAGATCGCACAGTGGCAGCAGGAGTGTCCGCTGACCTATACAAACGACGAATCAACCCTGAAAACGGAATTCGTTATTGACGAGGTTTCAAGGCAGACCGAAGGGAAAGCCGTTGTCGCAACCGATGTCGGTCAGCACCAGATGTGGACAGCCCAGTACTACCGGTTCACCAACCCGCGCTCGATCATTACCAGCGGAGGCCTCGGAACCATGGGGTATGGCCTTCCCGCGGCTATCGGCGCAGCGTTTGGCGTCAAGGACAGGCCGGTTGTTCTTTTCTGCGGCGACGGCGGTTTCATGATGAACATACAGGAACTGGTCACGGCAGCACACTATAAACTGCCGGTCAAGATTTTTCTGATCAACAACAACTTTCTCGGCATGGTGCGTCAGTGGCAGGAACTCTTTCACCAGGAAAAGTACTCGTTCACAGACCTGCAGCACAGTAATCCGGATTTCGTCCGTGTTGCCGAGGCTTTCGGGATCAAAGCATATAGCGCAACCAATCCTGCCGAAGCCGAGCATGCCATCGGAGAAGCCCTTGCTTACAATGAAGGACCGGTTATGGTTGAGTTCAAGGTTATCAAAAAAGACATGGTGTTCCCGATGGTTCCGGCAGGTGCATCTATTTCGGAGATGCTTTTTGAGAGACTGAATCCTAAAACAATGGTATAACCAAGCTATGAAACATATCATATCCGTTCTGGTAGAAAACAAATTCGGGACGCTGAACAGGGTGGCAGCCATGTTCAGCGCCAGGGGATTCAACCTTGAAAGCATTTCGATCGGCGAAACCGAAGACAATGAGATATCCCGCATGACAATTGTCACCCGGGGAGACGACCGTATCATCAGCCAGATCCTCAAACAGCTTAACCGGCTTGTCGATACACTGAAAGTTGTCGATGTCACACACAAACCGCACGTATCGAGAGAACTGCTTTTGATGACCCTGAAACTCGGAAAACAGTCACAACAGGAGATTTTCGAGCTGATCGGTGTTTTTAAGGCAAAAGTCGTGGATATAAAACAAAAATCCATTACTATTGAGGTCGTCGGTTCGCCGGACAAGATCAATACAACAATTGACATGTTCAGGCCGCTCGGCATAAAGGAAATTGCACGCTCCGGCACGGTCGCCATGACCCGTGGCGAGGGTTGATTTTGTTTTTTTTAAACAACCGGGAACCTCTATTTATTGTTATGAGCGCTTCAAGTTCTTTTCCTTCCGTTCAACGATGTAATTGAAGCGCGGAATAGATACATAGAGGTTCCAATCACATAAAGAGCAAACATATGAAAGCTTATTACGATCAGGATGCCGACCTGAAATACCTGCAGGAGAAAAACATCGCCGTTCTCGGCTACGGCAGCCAGGGCCATGCTCACGCCCTGAACCTCAAGGAAAGCGGGCTCAACGTCTGTGTCGGTCTGAGACCGGACAGTTCCTCGTCTGCCAAAGCAAGGGAAGCCGGTCTTGAAGTCAACACTATCGCCGATGCGGTAAAGTGGGCGGACATCGTCATGGTCCTTCTCCCGGACCAGTATCAGAAAAACATTTACGAGACGGAAATCGCCCCGAACCTCGAAGCGGGAAACACTCTGGCGTTCGCTCACGGTTTCAATATCCATTACAACCAGATTGTTCCCCCCGAAACCGTAAACGTCATGATGATCGCTCCGAAAAGCCCCGGTCATCTTGTCCGTCGTACCTTTACCCAGGGCAACGGTGTGCCCTGTCTTATCGCGGTCTATCAGGACTACACGGGAGACACCAAACAGCAGGCACTTGCATGGGCCAAAGGCCTCGGCGGCACCAAAGCCGGCGTTATCGAAACGACGTTCAAGGATGAAACCGAAACAGACCTTTTCGGTGAGCAGGCCGTCCTCTGCGGCGGATCGGCAGAGCTGATCAAGGCTGGATTTGAAACACTTGTCGAGGGCGGCTATCCGGCGGAGCTGGCCTATTTTGAATGCATGCACGAACTGAAACTGATTGTCGACCTTTACTATGAAGGCGGCCTGTCTCGCATGAACTATTCCGTCAGCGATACAGCCGAGTACGGGGGCATGACACGCGGCCCGAGGGTCATCACATCCGATGTCAAGGCCGAGATGAAAAAAATCCTCGAAGAAGTACAGGATGGCCGGTTTGCAAAAGAGTTCATTGACGAATGCAATTCCGGTTATCCGAACATGAAAAAACTGCGCGAATCAAATGCCGGGCATCCGATCGAGAAAGTCGGGTCGAAACTGCGCGATATGATGAGCTGGCTCCTGAAAAAATAATGTCTGACTAATGTTCAAAATAGTAACCATACCAGGCGACGGCATCGGCTCCGAGGTTGTCGCCAGTGCAGTACAGGTCATCAAGGCACTGGAAGAAAAACACGGCCTGGAAATCGAAATAGAGGAGCATCTCTTCGGCGGCGCGTCCTACGATGTTCACGGCGAAATGCTCACCGAAGAAACACTCGAGGCCTGTAAAAACTGTGACGCGGTTCTGCTCGGTGCTGTCGGCGGGCCGAAATGGGAGAACCTGCCGCACGAGAAAAAACCGGAGGCCGCGCTCCTCAGAATCCGCAAGGAACTTGGCCTTTTTGCGAACTTCCGTCCCGCAAAAGTTTACGACGCGCTTGTCAATGCGTCGTCGCTCAAATCGGAGATCCTTTCAGGGACCGACTTCATGGTTATCAGGGAACTGACCGGGGGCATTTATTTCGGTCAGCCGCGAGGATACGATGAAGAAAAGGGCTGGAACACCATGGTGTATGAAAAATACGAGGTAGAACGCATTGCCCGCCTTGCTTTTGAAACCGCCATGAAGCGTGAAAAGCGGCTTGTTTCCATCGACAAGGCAAACGTTCTGGAATGCTCGCAGTTCTGGAGAAACATCGTGCACGAAGTGCACAAGGATTTTCCTGAAGTCGAACTGAGCGACATGTATGTGGACAATGCGGCGATGCAGGTTGTCCGGGACCCGAAACAGTTCGATGTGATTGTCACCAAAAACCTTTTTGGTGACATACTCAGCGACATTTCCGGCATGATCACCGGCAGCCTCGGGATGCTTCCTTCGGCAAGTATCGGAAGCAAACACGCGCTCTATGAGCCGATTCACGGCAGTGCACCGGATATCGCAGGCCGGAACAAGGCAAATCCGATTGCGACAATAGCCTCGGTTGCCATGATGTTCGAACACAGTTTTTCGATGCAGCACATTGCCGACGACATCTATACGGCGATAGAAAAAACGCTCGAATCCGGATTACGTACAGCCGACATCGCGAACCCTGGAGACAGTGTCGCATCGACGGAAGAGATCACCGATGCCATCACGGCAAGCCTGGAGGTATCGTAACCATCGTCCGATAACGCGTGAAAGACAAGGTACTGATATTTGACACAACACTGCGAGACGGTGAACAGTCACCGGGAGCATCTCTGAACCTGCAGGAAAAGGTCGAGATAGCCAGGCAGCTTGAAAAGCTCAATGTCGATATCATTGAAGCAGGGTTTCCTGCGTCATCCCCGCTTCAGTTCGAGGCTGTCCGGCAAGTCGGCGATGAATCCGGAAAAATCGTCGCCGCACTCAGCAGGGCTGTCGAAAACGACATCAAAAGCGCTTATGAGGCTCTCCGGAACGCACGATATCCGAGAATTCATACCTTTATCAGTACATCGGATATCCATATCATGGGCAAGTTCGGCCATGATCGTTATGGCAGAACGCTTGCGGAGAAACAGCGGACAATTCTGAAAATGGCCGTGGACGCCGTCGGTTTTGCAAAAACCTTCACCGATGATGTGGAGTTTTCAGCCGAAGATGCCGGCAGAACCGACCCGGTCTATCTCGCAGAAATCATCGAGGCAGTGATTGACGCCGGTGCGACCACGGTGAACATACCCGACACGACGGGTTACACCTGGCCTTCGGAATTCGGCAGAAAAATAGCCGACCTGAAAAACCGGGTGACCAACATCGACCGGGCAATCATCAGCGTCCACTGTCACAACGACCTCGGGCTTGCTGTGGCAAATACACTCAGTTCGATCGAGAACGGGGCAAGGCAGGCCGAGTGCTCGGTAAACGGTATTGGAGAAAGGGCCGGTAACGCCTCACTCGAAGAGATCGTGATGGGACTGAAAGTGCGCAATGACCTGCATGACTACTATACCGATGTCGTGACGGAAGAAATTTACAACACCAGCCGTATGGTCTCTTCTTTCACCGGCCTGATCATCCAGCCGAACAAGGCGATTGTGGGCGACAACGCATTTGCCCACGAGTCGGGCATACATCAGGACGGAATGCTGAAAAACCGGCAAACCTATGAGGTCATGACCCCTGAATCCGTTGGTGTTCCTCAGACATCTATCGTGCTCGGACGGCATTCAGGCAAGCATGGTTTGCAGGCACGGCTCAGTTCGCTCGGTTACAAGGTAACCGGTAATGAGCTGGAAAAAGTATACGAACGCTTCCTTTCGGTAGCCGACAAGAAAAAGGAAATTTATGACGACGACCTGAGAGTACTCATGGGGGACGAGCTGAACAAGCCGCTTGAACCGCTCGAACTCGACTATCTGCACGTTAACAGCGGCACGGCATCGATTCCGACCGCAACGGTACGCATAAAGGCCAAAGGCAATACCTATGAGGAGTCCTCTACCGGGGACGGTCCCGTCGATGCGTGTTTCAAGGCGATCGAGCGTGCGCTGAACCTCGGATCGCTGCTCTACTCCTATTCGGTCCGCTCGACAACCGCAGGGCGTCAGGCACTCGGAGAAGCAACCGTGAGGCTCAAGGACGGCGAACAGCTGTTTACCGGGCGCGGGGTTTCAACCGATATCATCGAAGCAAGCGCAAAAGCCTACCTCCAGGCACTGAGCCTGAGAGATGATGCAGAGGAAAATGATAATAACAACACAATTGACAACGGGATATAACAGATCATGGCACAAACGATAACACAGAAAATCCTTGCCAGGGCGGCCAACCGCAAATTTGTCGAAACAGGCGAGAATGTATGGCTCAATGTCGACGTTCTGTTGACCCACGACGTATGCGGTCCGCCAACCTTCGACATTTTCAGGGAAAAATTCGGCCCGGACGCGAAAGTATGGGCTCCTGAAAAGGTTGTCGTTCTTCCGGACCATTACATTTTCACCGAGAACGAGCACGCTCACCGCAATATCGACCTGCTTCGTCAGTTTGCAGAAGAACAGAACCTGCCGAACTATTACGATGTCGGAACCGAGCGCTACAAGGGGGTCTGTCATGTCGCCCTTGCACAGGAAGGATACAACCTTCCCGGAACGGTTCTGTTCGGAACCGATTCCCATACCTGTACATCCGGGGCTTTCGGTATGTTCGGCACGGGTGTCGGCAACACCGATGCAGCCTTCATTCTCGGTACGGGAAAAATCTGGGAGAAGGTACCTGAATCGATGAAGTTCGTCTTTGAAGGTGAAATGCCGGATTACCTTGCGGCTAAAGACCTTATCCTGCAGATCCTGGGTGATATAGGCACTGACGGAGCAACCTACAGGGCGATGGAATTCGACGGCTCGGCGGTGTACTCGTTACCGATGGAAGAGCGCATGACCCTTACCAACATGGCGATCGAGGCCGGTGGCATGAACGGGATCATTGCCGCTGACAATGTTACCGAAGCCTATGTCAGGGAAAGAACCGAAAAACCGTATGAAATCTTCAACAGCGATCCGGATGCAGCATATCACAGCATCTATCGCTACAAGACTGAAGAACTTGATCCGGTAGTGGCAATGCCGCACAGTCCGGACAATCGAGCAACCGTTCGCAGCGTTCAGGATACCAAAATCACGAAATCCTATATCGGCTCGTGTACGGGTGGAAAACTCAGCGACTTTGCCATGGCGGCAAGAATCCTGAAAGGCAACACGGTCTCAGTTCAGACAAATATCGTCCCGGCAACCGTGGAGGTCGCCCGAAGCCTTGAAACAGAACTGTTCGACGGCCAGCCGATCAGAAAAATCCTTGAAGACGCCGGCTGCACCATCGCACTGCCATCCTGTGCGGCCTGTCTCGGAGGCCCTTCGGACACCTTCGGACGTTCGGAAGACAACGACCTTGTCGTATCGACGACAAACAGAAACTTCCCGGGCCGTATGGGCAGTAAAAAAGCCGGGGTCTGCCTGGCCTCTCCGCTGACCGCAGCCGCATCGGCGATAACAGGAAAACTGACTGACCCGAGAGAATTCCTGAGATGAGCGTCTCGAATCAGGTCTCGGATAACCGGACTGCTAATACACAAAGGACAACTATTATGGAAAGCATCATACAGGGAAAAGCCTACGTATTGGGTAAAAACATCGATACCGACCAGATCATCCCGGCCGAACATCTCGTATACAGCCTTTCGGACCCGGAAGAAGTGAAACTCTACGGCAAATATGCCCTCTCGGGAGTACCGATTGACGAAGCCGGACTTCCCGAGGGAAAACACCCTTTTACAGAAGAAGGTAAATTCCGGTCGGAATACTCGATCATTATAGCGGGCCCGAATTTCGGTTGCGGTTCATCCCGCGAACATGCACCCTTCTCACTGCAGGTTGCAGGAGCAAAGGCGATCGTGGCGGAATCATATGCGAGGATATTCTATCGCAACTGTGTAGACGGAGGATTTGTTATACCCTACGAAACCGCCGAACAGCTCAATCAGACAGTGTTGACCGGAGATGAACTGAAAATAGATATTGACAACAACACGATCACAAACCTGACACAAAACGTCACGTATACGCTCAAACCGCTTGGTGACGTTTACAATATCGTTATGGCGGGAGGTATTTTTGCCTATGCCGAACAGGAAAACCTTATGAACTCCTGATTCCGGCATTACTCGCGGATCCAAGAGATCAAGGGACAGAAAAGACATGAAGAACAGAAACGCCGTCGAACTGTATGACACCACCCTCCGGGACGGGACACAGGGGGAAAAGATAACCCTTTCCGTCCAGGACAAGCTGCTCATTGCTGAAAAGCTCGATGAGTTCGGCGTCGATTACATAGAGGGAGGATGGCCAAGCAGTAACCCGAAGGATGAAGAATTTTTCAGCCGGGCGCTGCACCTGCAGCTGAAAAACGCCAGACTCTGTGCGTTCGGCTCGACCGCACGGAAACCGGATAATATCGAAAACGATCCTAACCTTACAGGGCTCCTGAAGTCGGAAACCCCGGTCATCACCATTTTCGGCAAGACCTGGAAAGCACATTCGGCGATAGGACTGGGCCTTAACGACGAAGAAAACGCCGAGCTGATCTATAAATCGGTGGATTTCCTTAAATGCATGGGACGGGACGTGCTTTTCGATGCCGAGCATTTCTTCGACGGGTATAAAGACAATCCGGCATTTGCCATGCGTATGCTGCTTTCCGCCGAAGAAGCCGGGGCGGACCGCCTTGTGCTCTGTGATACCAACGGCGGAACAATGCCTCACGAGGTCTTCGAAATTGTCGGGGAAGTTCTTTCGTCAACCACTGTGCCGATCGGCATTCACACCCACAATGACAGCGATCTTGCGGTGGCAAACGCACTGTCCGCCCTGCGCGCGGGCGCATCCCATGTTCAGGGCACCATCAACGGTATCGGTGAACGGTGCGGTAACGCAAACCTTATCAGCGTTATCCCGAATGTCATCCTGAAGCTCAACGGCCGATTTCATCACAAACTGAAACTGAACCAGCTCACCTCGCTGTCGAACTCCGTTTACGAGCTCCTGAACCTGCCGCCGGATAACCGGTCTCCGTTCGTGGGTAAATCGGCGTTCGCCCACAAAGGCGGGATTCATGTCAGTGCGGTCCTCAAGGAAAGCTCTCTTTACGAGCATATCGACCCGAAATCCGTAGGTAACCGACAGAGGGTACTTGTCTCAGAGCTTGCCGGACAGAGTAACATACGATACAAGGCAAAAGAACTCGGCATCGATCTGCCGGACAACGGAGAGCTGTTTAAAAAACTCGTCCAGAGGATTAAAAAACTCGAACACGAGGGCTTCCAGTTCGATGTCGCCGAAGCTTCCTTTGAACTGCTCTTGCGGCATGAACTTGGTCAGTTCAAACCG
>JANQFD010000142.1 GCA_028278005.1 Chlorobium sp.
ACTCACTGCCCACTGCCTACTGAAGACTGCCGACTGATTCTTACCCTGTCTTCAGGTGCATTTTTTCGGGGTGCTGCAGGAGGAAAAGTTTGTAATAAAGGCCCTTTTTCGCCAGGAGCTGCTGATGGGAACCGCTCTCCTTGATGGTGCCTTTATGCATGACGATAATTCTGTCCGCATGCTGTACGGTCGAAAGGCGGTGAGCAATGATAATGGAGGTACGGTTTTTCATAAGGTTTGCCGTAGCCTTTTCAATGAGCTGTTCTGTTTCGGTGTCAACCGAACTGGTTGCTTCATCGAGAACAAGTATTTCCGGATTGTAAAGCAGCGCGCGGACAAAAGCAATCAGCTGTTTCTGTCCCGAGGAGAGCCCGGCCCCGTTTTCATTGACCCGGTAGTTGTATCCGCCAGGCAGCTTTCCGATAAAACGGTCAGCCCCGACGATTCTCGATGCGTTCCGGATTTCTTCATCCGTCACTCCCGGTTTGCCGAATGAGAGATTTTCCCTGATCGTTCCTGAAAAAAGAAAAACATCCTGCATGACGACGCCCAGAATGCGCCGCAATGAAGAGTCCGGAATCCTGTTCAGTGCTATATCGTCAATGGTAATCGAGCCTCTGCTGTGGCCGTATAGTTTTGAGAGAACATTGATGATTGTTGTTTTGCCGCTTCCCGTCGAGCCGACTATAGCTACTTTTTCCCCCTTTTTAACCGTGAAAGAGATGTTTTTGAGGATCCAGTTCTCGTTGTCGTAAGCGAACCAGATATTGCTGAACGTGATGTTATCCCGAAAAGATTCGATGATCCGGGGATTTTCAGGTTCATCGACAGTATCCTTCTCTTCAAGGAGCCTGAATATCCTGTCGGAACTTGCCAAGGCTGTCTGGAGAATATTGAATCTGTCCGACAGGTGCTGGAGAGGGCGGAAAAAAAGCCAGATATACTGCACAAAAGAGACGACGATTCCGAGCGTAAGGTCTCCCTTGAGCATCCGCACACCGCTGTACCAGATGACAAGACCTGCGGCAATCGAGCTGAGCAGCTCGATAAGCGGATGATAAATCGAGAAGTAAAAAACCGTTTTGATATTGGCATCCCTGTAGTCACGGTTGATTGCGGCATGCTTTTCGTATTCGTTTTTCCCGCGGTCAAAAAGCTGGACGATATGTATGCCCGAGATGTGCTCCTGAAAAAAGGAGTTGAGTTTTGCGAGGTGTCCCCTTACATCCTGGTAAGCCTTGCGAACCTTTGCTTTGAAGGTCATGGTGGCATAGATCATAAGAGGAAGAATGCTCAGTACAACAAGAGTCAGTTCCCAGTCTATCATGAACATCAGGACGACGATGAACAGAAGCTGCATGATATCGCCGATGATTGTAACCACACCGCTGGAGAGCATTTCATTAAGCGCTTCGACATCGTTCGTCGCCCTGGTAATGAGTCTCCCGGCAGGGTTCCGGTCGTAGAACTTTATAGACAGTCTCTGCAGGTGACGAAAGATATCCATTCTCAGATTAAGAACGGCTTTCTGTCCAAGGAGCTGAGTAAGGTAGGTGGTGCTGTATTGTCTGAGGCCGTCCAACAGTATGATCGCCAGCAGTCCGAGACTGACAAGGGCGAGCCCGTTGATATTATCCTTTGCGATATAATCATCTATCGCCAGCTTTGTCATAAAAGGTCTGAGGGGCCCAAGGACAGAGCCGACGAGCGTTATGATTATTGCCGATACAAGAAGCCTTTTGTAAGGTTTGACATATGCGAGAAGACGGGAAATGATATACATGTCCGTCGAGCCTTTTTTGCCCGGGGACAGCAGATCGTCTTTTTGCTGCTCGAAGCCTTTAACCCGTTCTTTTCCCTTACTCATGATACAGATCCTTTGCGATCACGGCATATCGATACCTGACAGAATCTCCTGTTTGAATGTCTCAGCCAGCGCTTCAGCCCTTTCGCGATTTTTCGCCTCGGTATATATTCTTAGAACGGGCTCCGTATTCGAAGGACGTACATGCACCCACTCATCGGAAAAATCCAGTTTCAATCCGTCCTCCATGTTCGCGGCAGCGTCGGAATGGGCGTCCCGTAATGCTGATAATATACCTTCGAGGTTTTCAGGAGCTCCGGAAAGACGAACTTTTTGCTTCGCCATAAAATAATCCGGAAAATGTTTTCTGAAACCGGAAAATGTTTTCCTCCCTGTTTCCCTTGTCCGCCAGTCGGTAAATGCCTGGAGTATAAGCGCAATGCCTGCAAGAGCATCCCTTCCGTAATGCAGTTCGGGGAGGATGATGCCTCCGTTGCCTTCACCGCCGATTACCGCATTCTGGCGTTTCATGACATCGATCACGTTCGCTTCGCCGACTTTTGCGCTGTAGCAGCGCTGGCCATGTTTTTCGGCAATGTCACGAAGTGCCCTGCTGCTGGAGAGGTTATTGACAACCGGCCCCTGTTTGTGCTGGAGATAAAAATCCGCACAGGCAACCAGGGAGTACTCCTCTCCGAACAGCGAACCATCCTCGCAAATCAGTGCGAGCCGGTCGACATCGGGATCGACAACTACAGCAAGATCGCATTGTTTTTCTCTTAACTTCTGCACGGTTGCCGTGAGGTGTTCGGCGAGGGGTTCGGGATTTCTCGGAAATATACCGGTGCCGTTGCAGGAGTGCGTTGCAACGTAAGAAGCGCCCAGTTTCCGGCACAATTCCGGGACGATGGATGAACCGGCGCCCTCTACAGCATCGACCAGTATCCGTAACTGCTGGGCGGCAATGCTTTCCGTATCGATACAGGGGAGCGCGAGTATCCGGTCGATATGCACATTGTCGTAGCGCGGATTCTTTTCTGTTGAGCCGACATGCGACCAGTCGGCAAGCGTAAACCGCTCATTCCGGAAAATGTCGAGCAGTTGCTGCACCTGGGTTTCGTTAAGGAATTCACCATGTCTGTCGAGAAGCTTCAGGGCGTTCCATTCGACCGGATTATGCGAGGCGGTAACGATAATGCCGCCGTCCGCTTGTTCCCCGGTGGTGGCGATTTCAACGGTCGGGGTTGTTGCAATCCCGAGATCGATCACCCTGCAGCCGCTGAGAACCAGAACACTGCTTACAAGGTCGGCGATAGCCGTGCCGGTTGGGCGCGTATCCCTTCCAATAACGATACTCGGACGGAAATTTTCTGCTGTATTCCTTTCCGGGTTGTGTTCTCTGCGTATCCATGTGGCAAAGGCCTGGGTGAATTTTGCAAGAACATCGGGTGTGAGGCTTTCGCCTACTATACCACGTATACCGGATACACTGATCATCAAACTCATGTGAAACAAAATTTAGCTGTTGGGGCCATTGTATATAACCTCCCGTGAAACAACGTCATGCGTGGAAATGGTCGATTCGTTTGTTTGCAGGCGGGTCAGAGGCGGTTGATTGCGGAAACTGAGGAAATATAGTGAAAAGTCTGCATAACAGCCGGTGGCCCTGAGGCATAACAGGAAAGAAAGTACAGATTGTTTGTATTAAAAGAACGGTTTCTTATATTTAAGACCTTTTATCGAAAATTTGATGCAGGGGCAGGGATATGTCCCTTTTTACCAAAAAACATTAGCAGAATCACCTTCTATGCCGCTACACAAATCAGCTGAAAAAAGGCTCCGCCAGTCAGCACGACGCAACGAACGAAACAGGGCCAGGAAGAAAGAGCTGAAAGTGCTTTTGAAAAATGTTCAGAAGCTCATCGATACCAAAGCCGACAAAGGGGACGTGGAGGCAGCATACCGTTCAGCCATTCAGAAACTTGACAGATTGGGTATCAAGCGTTATATACATCCTAATAAAGCGTCAAGAAAAAAATCCCAGCTTTCAAGGATGCTGAACAACTATATGAAAGCAGATTAGTTTTTCTTTCCCCGCTTTTACACGCTTCTTTAAAGCCGGTACCGTTTGTCACCTGTAACTGCGAATGACAGAGTAACGGTCTCCATTGATAGTGTATCATGTTTGCATATTTTCATGGCGAGCTGATCGAAGCTTCTCCTGATGAGGTTGTTATCGATGTTTCCGGGGTGGGTTACCGCTTGCTGATCTCTGCCGCAACCTTTCATCAACTTCCCGATCCCGGGGCCACAATCCGGGTTCTTGCTCACCTCCATGTCAAGGAGGATATTTTACAGCTTTACGGTTTTCTTGACGAGGAGGAGCGACAGCTGTTCAGGCTTCTGCTCTCGATATCGGGGGTCGGACCCAAGCTTGCTCTTGCTGTTTTTTCCGGCTTGAAGGTTCATGAAATCCAGGAGGCGATAGTCTCGAACATGCCGGAGAGGCTTTGTGAAATATCGGGCGTCGGCAAAAAAACCGCAGCAAGGATAATTCTCGAACTGCGTGACAGAATACTCAAACTTCAGCCGGCAGGCGGCCGGGCACCCTCTTCCCCTGTGTCAGACGTTTCCAGGCGGGATGATGCGATAAATGCCCTTGTAACTCTTGGTTTTTCACGTTCTGCAGCGCAAAAAGCGGTAAAGCAATCATTGGCATCGCTCGATGAGCCTGAAGTCGAGGACCTGGTGAAAGCATCGCTCCTGGCTGTTCGAACACCATAACAGCAAACCAGGGAATCCGGTAGTCAGAGCACGTGAATTACAAGGAAGCAATAGATTTTCTCTATCCCCTCCACCGGTTCGGCATGAAACCCGGACTCGAAAGGGTGCTGAAACTGTTGCAGGCCGCCGGCAATCCGCAGAAAAGACTCGGCACGGTCGTTCATATCGCCGGCACCAACGGAAAAGGGACGGTCGGTGCTGCGATAGCTGCGATATTCAGGGCTGCCGGTTACAAGACCGGACTTTATACCTCGCCGCATCTTGTTTCCTTTACGGAACGTATGCGCGTTGACGGCAAAAAGATTCCTGAGTCGAGGGTGGCCGCGTACTGCGGGAAACTGAAGAACGGGATCACTGCCGCGAACGCCACTTTTTTTGAGGCGACAACGGCAATGGCTTTTTTGTTTTTCAGTGATATGCAGGTCGATCTATCGGTTATCGAGACAGGCATGGGGGGGAGACTGGATGCAACCAATGTTGTTGATCCCGATTATGTTATCATTCCGAGTATTGGATTGGATCACACGCGCTGGCTTGGTGAAACAGTCGGTGAGATCGCGGCTGAAAAGGCGGCGATCATTAAAAAAGGCGCAAAGGTTTATACCGCTGTGCGGGATCCCCAGGCTCTGAAACCGATCCTTGACCGTGCTGCGGTTGTCGATGCGGGGGTGACGGTACTCGACCAAAAGGCCGAGTGCAGGGTTCACTCGGAGGGTATCGGCAGAATCAACTTTTCCCTCAGTGCAGCCGGAATCAGCATGACACATCTCGAAGCTGAGGTGACCGGAGGTTTTCATGCATCGAACCTTTCCCTTGCAGTCATGGCGGCGTGTGATGCCGGTATAGGTGAGGGTGCGATAAGAAAGGGATTGTTATCGTTACAGGAAAACGGTTACAGGGCAAGGCTCGAACGTTTGTCCCGGTATCCGGACCTGCTTCTCGATGTATCCCACAATCCGCAAGGGATGGAAAAAAGCGTGGAATTTCTTGCCGGTTCGAGGAGTGAGTACCGTGATGTGTATGTATTGCTTGGGCTGGTCCATGATAAAGATGTGAGGGAGATCGTTCGTCTGCTCAAAAATCTGGCACACGCCGTTATAACGGTTAATCTGCCCAATAAAAGAGGAATCTCATCCGGAGAACTGGGGGATATCTGCAGGTCAGAAGGGATGGAGGTCAACGTGGCCGAAACTGTTCCCGAAGCACTGGAAGTTGCGGACAGAATCACGGGCAGGGATGATCTGATCCTGGTAACGGGATCGTTTTATCTGGCAGGGGAAGTGCTGAAGTTGTTGAACGTTTCTTTGTAATCTTCACGCCATTTGGCGTTTCAGTCGCGGGGCGGCTTTGGACCCCAATGTTACAGACTGCTTTTTTGAGGAAAAAATGTATATTAAGACAGTACAGTGCTCCAGATATCAAGCTCCCTTGCTAGAGGGGTATGGCCGTCAGATGAATCAGGAATTCAAGAGGGCCGGTTTTCAAATATTGCAACTTCCGTCTACAGCTTCTTTCCAGGCTTTCTCAGCCGGCCGCAACACTTTTTTCGATGGGTAACTCTCATTGCTGCATGGTCAATACCCGGTTTCATTCCGATATATATTCTGCCCGCTTCAGGCAATCCCTGTGATTTTGTTAACAAACAAGAGACCAACTATTCATAATGTCGAACAATTCGGTTACTAAAGGGCTGGACATCAATGTGCTCCAGAAGAAAAAGGTTCATGAGTTGAATGCTTTGGCAAAAGAGCTCGGCGTTACAACCGCAGGATTGCGAAAGGAAGAGCTGATATACAAAATCATAGAAGCGCAGTCACAGAAAGCAACCAGTGCGGAAAACGGCCAGGTGATGGTCAATACAGGTGTTCTTCAGGTGATTCCGGAAGGGTACGGCTTTCTTCGCTCGGCAAATTACAACTATCTCTCCTCGCCTGACGATATCTATGTTTCACCTTCCCAGATCAAGCGCTTCAACATGAGAACCGGTGATACCGTTTCAGGTCAGGTTCGTGCTCCGAAAGAGGGGGAGCGTTTTTTCGCACTCTTGAAAATCAATACGATCGACGGCAAAGATCCCGAGATTACCAGGGAAAGGCCGTTTTTCGACAACCTTACCCCTCTCTTCCCCCGTGAACGTCTGAGTCTGGAAACCACGCAGAACGAGTATTGCGGGAGAATTATGGATATCTATACCCCTATCGGCAAAGGGCAAAGAGGGCTGATAGTCGCTCAGCCCAAGACCGGTAAAACAATGCTTCTGCAAACAGTGGCCAATGCGATCATCAAGAACCATCCCGAGGTTTATCTCATTGTACTGCTTATCGATGAACGCCCTGAAGAAGTTACCGACATGGAAAGAAGCGTTCCGGCTGAAGTGGTGAGTTCGACGTTTGACGAAGATCCCGAACGGCATGTGCAGGTTGCGGATATGGTGCTGGAAAAAGCAAAGCGCCTTGTTGAGGTCGGTACGGATGTGGTGATCCTCCTCGATTCGATAACCCGTCTCGCCAGGGCTCACAATACCATTATTCCCCATTCAGGCAAGATTCTGTCAGGTGGTATCGATGCAAATGCGCTCACGAAGCCCAAACGCTTTTTCGGTGCGGCAAGAAATATAGAGGAAGGGGGGAGCCTTACCATCATTGCTACTGCCCTTGTTGATACCGGTTCGAGAATGGATGATGTTATTTTCGAAGAATTCAAGGGAACAGGAAACATGGAACTTGTCCTTGACCGGCGCCTGTCGGAGCGTCGCATCTTTCCGGCTATCGATATTTTACGTTCCGGTACCCGAAAGGAGGAATTGCTTTTTTCACAGGAGGAACTTTCGAGAACCTGGCTCTTGCGCAAATATCTTGCAGACAAGAATCCGATAGAATGTATGGAGTTCATGCGGGAGAAAATTGTGGAAACCAAGGACAACAGGGAGTTCTTCAAATATATGAACGCCTGAGGAATCAGTCGGCAGTCTTCAATTGGCAGTCGGCAAGGGGGGATGGCAAAGAGGGAATCAGTTGGCAGTCAACAGTAGGCAGTTCTCGATTTCCGATAGCGACGGCGAACCCCTTGTCACCGGTTTCTCGTCACTCATCACTGCGCGACAGCGCTTCAGGGTCGAAAGGGGGAAGGATTAAGTCAAAAAGTAAAGGTCAAAGGTCAAAATTAGGGAGTTTTGGGTAGTCGGGAATCGGGGTCGAATCGATAAAAGTTCTGTTTTGTTGAACCGGTGGAAGGAACGGGATCGCATTCGTACTCAGCGAAGCGGTACTGTAATCGGGAATTCAAGCTTGTTGCGGTATCCCTTCCCGGCTTTGGAGCTTTCATGTTACGGCACAAAGCCGTAAGTTTCATGAAAGCAGTGTCCCTGGGCGGTAGTCAGGTGTGTTATCGCTTTTTTGAGGTTAAACTTGGATATTACGAGGGGGGGCCGTATATTATTGGCCTTTAAAACAAGAGTAAATGTCATTACTGTATGCCTTGCGGAAAGAAGAGAAAACGTCATAAAATGGCGGTACACAAGCGCAAGAAAATGCGTCGCAAGAACCGCCACAAGAAGCGCTTGAGATACCAGAACAAGTAATATTCCGGTTACGTTCTGTTTTATTCTGGAGTTTGGTTGAGAATATAGCTCAGTTGGTAGAGCAACTGCCTTTTAAGCAGTGGGTCGAAGGTTCGAGTCCTTCTATTCTCACAAATGCGGCACTGTTTCTCGCACGATGTGCCGTTATTTTCATAAGCCCGAGTGGTGGAATTGGTAGACACACTATCTTGAGGGGGTAGCGCCGAAAGGTGTAGGAGTTCGAATCTCCTCTCGGGCACTTGGTGTTTTTTCACCGGCCGCTTCGAGCGGCTTTTTTTTGTGATACTCATCTATTCTGCATCTCGAAAGTGCGGTTTCTGAAAGCATATGTCCGGGCGATCGACGCCCTTACCGAACGTTCCGGCCGGGCGGTCAGCTGGCTTGCGCTTCTTCTGGTGCTGGTGGTTGTCTATGATGTGTTTACCCGCTATTTTCTTTCCTCAAGCAGCGTCGCAGTCCAGGAACTTGAATGGCATATTTTTTCCCTGCTGTTTCTGCTCGCTGCAGCCTACACGCTCAAATACAACAAACATGTGCGGGTTGACGTGCTGTATGTCCGCCTGACGGAAAGGAAAAGGGCTATCGTGAATATACTGGGCGGCGTGCTGTTCCTTATCCCGTTTACACTGGTTGTCGTGTTTTCATCATGGTCTTTTGTCAGCAATTCTTTTTTTATCCTCGAATCCTCTCCTGATCCGGGAGGGCTTCCCTACCGTTATCTTCTCAAGGCAGCCATACCCCTGGCGTTTATACTGTTTCTGCTGCAGGGTATTGCCGAAACGTTTCGCTCGATACTTGTTGTAACGGCAAAACCGGATAAAACCGGAAAAGTGTAGCTATGGCGGAAATGCTTCCTTTTATCATGTTCGCCGCAGTGTTTGTTCTGCTGCTGCTCGGATATCCGGTCGCGTTGACCCTTGGAGGGGTATCGGTGCTGTTCGGTGTGATGGTTTTCGGTATGGAGTTCTTTGCGCTTCTGCCGCTCAGAATATGGGGAACAATGACCAACTACGTGCTTCTGGCGGTCCCCCTGTTTATTTTTATGGGTGTGATGCTTGAAAAGTCGGGCATTGCCGAAAAACTTCTGGAGACGATGGGAATGCTTTTCGGCCGTTTCCGGGGAGGGCTTGCAGTGTCGGTCGTTATTGTCGGGGCTTTGCTTGCCGCATCAACAGGTATTGTCGGGGCGACCGTGGTTACCATGGGACTGATGAGTCTGCCTGCCATGCTGAAAAGGGGCTATGATCCGGAACTGGCTACGGGTGTGATAGCGGCTTCAGGGACACTCGGCCAGATAATTCCTCCGAGTATCGTGCTGGTTTTGCTGGGCAGTATATTAAATGTTTCGGTAGGAGATATGTTTATCGGGGCTTTGCTGCCGGGATTGTTTCTTGTCGCTCTTTATCTGCTGTATATAATAGGGCTTGGTATCTTCAGGCCGGACATGATGCCCTCAATCCCGGTTTCCGAGGTAGATGCTTTCAGGGATGAGTGGCCCTGGAGAACCGTTATCGAGGCTTTTGTCATACCCTTCATGCTTGTCATAGCGGTACTGGGGTCCATTTTTGCGGGAATCGCATCGCCAACCGAAGCCGCAGCGATCGGTGCATTCGGGGCACTGCTTCTGACGTTGTTTCAGCGGAAGCTCTCTCTCGACGTGCTCCAGTCGGTTATGCGTGAGACAACGTGGCTTACCTCAATGGTTTTTATCATCCTTGTCGGTGCGAGTGCATTCAGCCTTGTTTTCCGTGGAATGCACGGGGACCGTTTTCTCTCCGAAATGATTATGCAGGCGAATTTTCAGCCTGAGTATTTTCTGGTCATCGTGATGGTCGGGGTCTTTATCGCGGGATTTTTTATTGATTTCATTGAGATCATTTTCATTGTCGTTCCTGTCGTGGCCCCCGTTTTCGCAGCGTTCGGGATCGACCTCTTGTGGGTTGGCGTTCTGCTTGCAATGAATCTGCAGGCATCGTTTCTTACCCCTCCTTTCGGTTTTTCTCTTTTTTATCTTAAAGGAGTCGCTCCGAAAGAAGTGACTACAGGTCATCTGTACAGGGGGATCATACCTTTCATTGTTATCCAGCTTGTCATGCTGGCTCTTATCATATTGTACCCGGAGCTTGTCACCTGGCTTCCGGAAGCACTCTCGGGAAGA
>JANQFD010000166.1 GCA_028278005.1 Chlorobium sp.
GGGAAAGTCAGCAACTCTGAACATCTGTGCAAGCATGCCGGAAGCGCCGACAAAAAGCACCATCCCGGCAAAAACCCAGTCGAACGACGACGTAACCGTATCGACACCTCTTTCTTTCATTCTGTTGGCAATCACCAGGCCGCCACCCACAAGAAGCGCAAGGGCACTGACATTTGCCAGAAGCTTGAAGAGCACGAACAGTATCATCGGCACTGTTTCAGATCCGAACAAAGCGATCATATCAGGATCATTTGCAGGATAAGGCGATTCCCACTGCAGAACATAAAGGTTGAATACCGCCCACGCTGTCGTGATCGCCAGACCGATAAATCCGTAAAAGACAAGCATGTGCGCAACCGAACGATCCTTGTTTTCGTCACACTTCTTGAACTTTGAGTGATTCATGATCTCCTTGAGCGTCTCGATGAAGCTCGGCATAAACCCGGCTTTCGGTTTGAGGTCGGAACCCTCTGACAGATTCTTCCAGAAACGCGTGATACTGATACCGAACATGAGCACAGCCAGACCGGATAACGGCACGAAAATCATATCAATGTAGTGCACAGGGAAAAACTTGGAGAACACAACCTCGCCTTCAGGAAAATACAGATGGCCGCTCACCCCGAGTACAACCAGAAACAGGACCACAGGAATCAAAAGAGCCTGCCAGATGTTTTTCGGGTCGCCCGCAATTGTTCCCATAAATTTCGGGAACGAGTTCTCCTGGATTACGCTTTTGCGGAGAATGGAGAGTACGTCACCGGGTTTTGCTCCCCTGGGACAGTATTTCGAACAGTCATTGCAGTTATGGCAAAGCCAGATATCGGCACTTTTTACAAGTTCATCCTTCAGGCCCCACTGTGCCATGACCATCTCTTTTCTCGGAAACGGTTTGTCATCAGGGGACAACGGACATATGACCGAACAGGTGGCGCACTGATAACACTTTTTCATTGTATCGGCACCGGCCTCTTTCAGTTCCCTGACAAATTTTACATCCGGTGTAAATACAGTCTTGTCAGCCATTTATTACCTCCACATTTATCAGCTGTAAACATTGGCAGCAGTATTTGCGTCACAACCGGCTCTCCTGAAAAAAAACGAGAACCGTTAAAAACGTTACACACCGCGGCCAGCAGTTGTTATTGTTAGAATCCCTTATATGGATTTTCTCCGATTTCGTCGATCTTTTCCACAAACTCGTTGATAATCCCTGGCAGTTTTTCCCAATCATTGATAGCAAGCTGTACCTGCTCTACCCTTTCTGCTTCGAGCATCAGACGATCAAGCGTTTCCTGAACCTTTCCAAGTCTCTCGTTAGCCATCTGGCTGCCTTTGACATAGTGACACTGGTAATCATCGCCATACTTGCAGCCGAGAAGCAATATACCGTCAACACCGCTCGAAAGCGCGTCGGCAATCCAGACAAGATTGAGGCCTCCAAGGCATCGGAGCGGGATCAGCCTGACATTGGGATTGAGTTCCATCCTGTTCAGCCCTGCCATATCGAATGCAGGATATGCATCGTTTTCACAGACAAAACCGAGGATAAACGTACCTTCGTCGGGGACCTCTATCGACTTCAGCATAGATGAAATCATGTCGACGCTGTAGTCCTTGAAAGAAATGACCCTTTGCGGGCATGCCCCCATACAGACACCGCAACGACGACAGCGTGACGGGAATTCGAGGGGCGTACCGTCATCCTTTTCATTGTATGCACCAAACGGACACTCAACAGTACATCTCCGGCACTGGGTACAACTCTCGAACCGGATCTCGGGATAGGTCATATCCCATGTCCTCGGATGTACGGCTCTGCCCTGGGCAGTCAGTTCCATACACTGTACAGCCTTGAGTGCAGCACCTGTCGCATCGGCTGTAGACTGAACCGCATCCATGGGATGGCGCACCGCACCTGCGGAATAAATACCGGTCCGCCTTGTTTCATAAGGAAAACAGATGAAATGCGAATCGGGAAAACCGTATTTGAGATGCGGCATCTCAGGGCCCTGTCGATACTTGAGATTAAGAATAAGGCTTTCGGGCTCAAGCGCTTCGATCTCGCCGTCCTCGGTTTCCTTTTTGACTATGTTTCCGATATACTCGGGTGTAAGATTGTTGACCGCCTTGTCGTCGGGGACCATGCTTGAAACCATACCGGTCGCCAGCACAACCATATCCGCCTCGACGATCATTTTCCTGCCGAGAAGCTGGTTGTCAACAGTGACATGCAGCACACCGTTGGAAGCCTCTTCAATGCCAAGTATTTCTCCCTTGGAGAGGAATATGCCTTCGTCGTCCTGCGCCGACTTGTAGAAATTTTCGTACAGGCCCATCGTCCGCATGTCCTTGTATATAATGAAAGCCCCTGCGTCAGGATCTGACTCGCGAACGTATTTCGCCTGTTTGAGTGATACGTTGCAACAGACCGTCGAGCAATAAGGAAGATGATTTTCGTCCCGCTGTCCGGCACATTGCATGAAGACAACATTTTTTACCGGCTTGCCGTCCGAAGGCCTGAGAACCTTGCCATCGCCTTTCTTGACAAGCTCCTCCATCTCGAGGTTCGTCACGACGTTCTTGTACTTGCCGTAACCGAGATGGTCGAGTTTTCCGGCATCATAGGGCTTCCAGCCTGTAGCAAGCACAATCGAACCGGCATCAAAAGTTTCAGACGTGCCGTTACGATCAATCGTCACCTTGTACTCACCGGGGCCTCCTTCGATTGAAGAGATTGACGTGTTTGTGTGTAAGGTGATGTTCTGATCGTTCTGCGCCGCCTCGATCTTAGTTTGGATAGTCGGCTGCTCGAGTTCGGCGAACGGTGGTTTGCTGGGAAATATCCTGTACATTTTTTTCGCCCATCCGCCAAGTTCATCGCTTTTCTCGATGAGGACAACCTTGTAGCCGGTTGCAGCAGCCTCGATCGCCGAAGTAAGCCCTGTTACGCCACCACCGACAACAAGCACCGTGCGTGAGACATCGGCTGTCTTTGGTTCAGGCACTTCGGATTTCTGAACCCTCGTGATTCCCATTCTCAGGTAATCGGCGGCCATCATCTGCAAAGCTTCCTTGTCTTCGTCACCGGATGGCTGGGACCAGACAACCTGTTCACGCAGGTTGACACGTTCAACGATATGTTTGAGGGGGTCAAAACCGAAAACATCGGTATTCACTCTCGGTGAACATGCGGCAATGACAACCTCACTGACCTCACCACTGTTGAGGTCATCCTTGATGACCTGCGCCCCTTCATTGCTGCAGAGAAATGGATGTTTTTTGCAGACAGGTACCCTGAATTCGCTTTTTGCAACTTTTTCAAGTTCGTCGAGATCAAGAGCCTCTCCGATACCGCAGTCGCTGCAAAGATAAACGCCTATTTTCTTTTCATCCGCCATAGTTTAACTCCTCACCAGACTTTGAATGCTTTTCAATGCCGTCCCGGTAGCATCCTGTATGGATGTTGTCACA
>JANQFD010000018.1 GCA_028278005.1 Chlorobium sp.
TCTTCCCTCACGATCCGGTGCATCCATTCTATTGCTTCATCATCCGTTACTGTGACGACTTCATCGACAAGCTCTCTTTCCATTATCGACGGCACAAACCCGGCCCCTATCCCCTGTATGACATGAGGGCCCGGAAGTTTTCCGCTCAAAGCCGCGCAATTCGACGGTTCAACGGCAATGATTTTTACCTCCGGCTTTATCTGTTTAATCTTTCGCGCAACCCCGGTTATCGTACCGCCTGTGCCCACACCGGCAACAATGACATCGACCTTTTCATCCGTATCTTCGAGAATTTCCACGGCAGTTGTTTTCTCATGAACTTCTGCATTTGCAGCATTGTCAAACTGGCGGACAAGACAGGAGTCCGGTATGGATGCATGGAGTTCTTCGGCTTTTCTGATCGCACCCTCCATACCGAGGTGAGCCGGAGTTAATTCAAGCTCCGCCCCGAACAAACCAAGCAGTTTTCGGCGTTCGACACTCATAGAGTCGGGCATGACCACGATAAGCCTGTAGCTTCTCGCCGCCGCGATAAAAGCCAGAGCTATTCCGGTATTACCGCTGGTTGCCTCTATTATTGTGCCTTCGGGCTTGAGTTTTCCCTGTTCAACAGCATCCTCAATCATGGCAAGAGCCGCCCTGTCCTTGACCGAACCACAGGGGTTATACTGTTCGAGTTTTGCAAACACCCTGTTCCTGCTGTTTCCGAGAATCCGGTCAAGACTGACGAGCGGAGTCACTCCGACAAGTTCCGTTATGTCCTTTGCATATTTCAACCTGGCAGAATAAATCGGGTTAAATGTAGTATATCTGCTTTTGAGATAATCGACGCTCCTCTCTATGCAGCTGATCCAGAGACAGGGAAAAAAAACGCCTGATTTCATCCTCTAGGCTGCTGAACAGTTGCCCCACTGCTGACGGATCATGCTCCGAAGTAATTCCAATCGGTCCTTCCAGCGCTTCAAGGATTGAAAGAACCGTAATATTCCGAGGGCTGTCTGCAAGTTCGTAGCCGCCTCTGTTGCCCCGGACACTTTTTACCAGACCGATCTTACCCAGACGGTTGAAAATTTGTTCCAGATAATTCTTGGGTATCTCTCTCCTCCGGACAATCTGCCTGATCTGCACAAGTTCTTTTCCGAAATGCTCTGCAAGATCAAGCATTGCCGCCAATCCGTAATGTGCTTTTGCGCTCAAAGAAAACATTGTTTACTATCCTGACTTTATTTTACATCTTAAATGTAAGTATTCTGACTTAAATAGTCAAGTAAGAATTATAATTGTACTAACACTACTGTTTTGAAAAATCCTGCACATCTTCAGGGCACCCTTCACACATCCGGCTCCATACGTGTTACATCCTCTCCTGACAAGAACCTGCCGGCTTTCGGGTTAAAATTTTTTATTTAGGAAAATTACTCTATAATTAGGAGCACAAAACCGGTCTACGGTTCCCCGGTTTTGCCATGCAAGACCATGCGGCAGAACTCTTTACTGACAAGGGCGCTTCTGTTCATTTGCTGCGCACCATGTTTTATACCATGTTGTTCCGGCTCGTCGGGAAACTCAACCGATTCTGTGGGGACTCACAACAGTCAGAGGCACTAAGAAACAGGGGCTTGTCCGGTTTTTTATACTCTGCCCGCAATGCTTAAAAAATGTAATGCCAGAGAAGAAACGATGAAACATGTTGTGATAGTTGGTGGCGGATTTGCAGGCATCAATGCGGCAAAAGAGCTTGGCAACAGAAAAGATGTCAGGATCACCCTCATCGACAGGAAAAATTACCACCTCTTCCAACCGCTGCTCTACCAGGTTGCCATGTCTGCCCTGGGAGCCGGGGATATATCCGAGCCCCTGAGAAACATGCTCGCACGGTATAAAAACATCACGGTATTCAAGGGATCTGTCGAAAATGTCGACCAGGATAACAAAGTCATTCAGACTGATTTTGGAGAAATACAGTATGACTACCTGATCCTTGCATGCGGGGTAAAACATCACTACTTCGGCCATGAAGAGTGGGAAGAGCATGCTCCGGGCCTTAAAATTATCGCCCAGGCCACAGAGATAAGGCGAAGAGTCATGGAGGCATACGAGGCGGCAGAAAGAACCGAAGATCCGGTTGAACGCAAGAAGAAGCTTACTTTCGTCATTGTCGGCGGCGGTCCGACCGGAGTTGAACTTGCGGGTTCAATTGGAGAAATGAGCCGCTTTACGCTCTCAAAATATTACAAACATATCGATCCGAAGCTCACGCGGATATTTATTGTGGAAGCCGCGCCGAGAATCCTCGGTTCTTTTTCTACCGAGCTTGCAAGCAAGGCAACCAGAGCACTCGAGCAGTTGGGTGTGCAGGTCTGGACAAGCAGCATGGTTACGGGCGTCGACAGCGAAGGTGTCCAGATAGGCAACGAACGCATCGAAGCGGCAACCGTTCTCTGGGCGGCCGGTGTGCGGGCAGTAGGACTGGGCAGAAAAATGGGTGTTGCAATCGATCGTTCAGGAAGAATCATTGTCGAAGAGGACCTGAGTATACCCGGCCACCCTGAAATATTCGTTGGTGGTGATCAGGCACATTTCGCTCACCATACAGATGAGCCGTTACCCGGTATGGCGCCTGTCGCATCACAGCAGGGACATGCTATCGGGAAAAACATACTGAACGATATAAAAGGGACACCAAGAAAGCCTTTCCGTTATCGGGACAAGGGACAGATGGCAACAATCGGTCGAAACAAGGCAATTGTTGAAATCGGCAGAATCAAGTTTTTCGGCAGCTTTGCATGGCTTACCTGGCTTCTGGTACACATATACTATCTGACGACTTTCAAACACAGGGTTTTCGTGCTGATGCAGTGGGGTTGGTCATATTTTACATTCGGCCACGGAGCACGACTTATCGTCAACAAGGAATGGCGGTTCTACCCTGACAGCAAATCCGTCAAACTCGAAGAAGAAAGCTGAGTGATGTCTTCGACAAGCGAAAGCAAACGTATTCCGGGCATATGCACACCCAGGGAAGGAATCGGTATTGCAACAGCCCTCCTGTTCCTGGGCCTTGCCGCATATATTGCTTTTTTTCTTGAACTTCCCGGCGAAACACCCCGGGATGAGTTCTATATGATTGCCGCCCTGACCGGCGCATATGGTCTGATACGGTTGTGGCGGAGCATTTCAGCCTGCCTCGGACGGCATAACGAAAGAGACCTTTGACGGTAATAATAATCGCATTGTATCATGACATCTGGAGTAACCATAGAATCGGAGCAACAATTGTTTTTTCATAACTATGCACGCCTGCCGCTTGCCGTGACTCACGGAAAAGGCGTGTATCTGTACACAGCTGACGGCACACCCTATCTTGACATGATATCGGGCATCGGTGTCAATGCGCTGGGTTACGGTGATCCCAGGATTGTCGAGGCCATTGCACAGCAGGCGTCGAAGGTCATACACGCCTCGAACCTGTTCATGCTTGAACCGCAATTCAGGCTTGCCGAAAAGCTGCTTGAAATCTCGGGACTCTCCAAGGTTTTTTTTGCAAACAGCGGCACCGAAGCGATCGAGGCGGCGATCAAGCTTTCCAGAAAATGGTCAGCCCTGTCGGGTAAAAGCGACAAGAAAGAAATACTCTCCCTGTCTAACTGTTTTCATGGAAGAACCTATGGTGCGATGTCTCTTACTGCCAAGGCGAAGTATCTTGAAGGCTTCGAGCCTCTTCTGCCTGCAACCGGAACGATAGAGTTCAACGACAGCAATGACCTTGAAGCAAAAGTCAGCGATAAAACCGCTGCCGTTTTCGTCGAGTTCATACAGGGCGAAGGTGGCATTCACAAGGTTTCGCAAGAGTTCATCGATACCCTGAAAAAGCTCAAAGAAAAACATGATTTCCTGATTGTTGCAGACGAGATACAGGCCGGATGCGGAAGAACCGGTAAATTTTTCAGTTACATGCACTTCGACATCACGCCTGATATGATATGCCTGGCAAAACCGCTTGGCGGAGGCCTGCCGCTTTCAGCGGTTATCGGTAACGAGAAGGTCGCTGATGTTTTCGCTGCCGGCAACCATGGAACAACGTTCGGAGGGAACCCTGTAGCATGTGCTGCAGGACTGGCGCTTGTTAACGCGCTGTACGAAGACAATCTCATGGAACGCGCGGTCGAAACCGGTGCATGGATAAAAAATGCACTTGAGCAACTCGCCGCGAGACACCCCCGGATTCAGGAAATTCGCCAGTACGGTTTAATGATCGGCACCACGGTCAGTCGTGAAGCATCGTACTATGTA
>JANQFD010000074.1 GCA_028278005.1 Chlorobium sp.
TATGAAAATAGGTATATCCTGCCACCATACATACGGAGGTAGCGGTGCGGTTGCGACCGAGCTGGGCAAGGCCCTTGCCGAGCGGGGTCATGTCGTGCATTTCATCAACCGCTCGGCGCCCTTCCGGCTCGGAACCTTCTCGAAAAACATTTTCTATCACGAAGTCGAGGCGATGCACTATCCGGTGTTCGAGTGCCCGTTTTACTCGCTTGCTCTTGCTACAAAAATCGCCGAGGTTGCGACGTATGAAAAGCTGGATGTAATGCATGCCCACTACGCGATTCCCCATGCCCTGAGCGCAATGCTTGCCCGGCAGATGCTCGAAGAATCATGTTCCGAGGCAAAATGTTTCAGGCTTGCAACGACCCTGCATGGTACGGATATCACAGTAGTAGGGGCCGACAGCAGTATGCAGGGCGCCGTCCGTCTGGCTATCAACAAGTCCGACGGTGTGACGGCCGTGTCGGATTTCCTGAAAAAGGAAACGGTAAAACTGTTCGAACCGAGGCGAGAAATCGAGGTTATCCCTAATTTTGTCGATACCGAACGATTTTTTCGTATGCCGGAAACACAGGAAATTCGCGGTCAGCTCGGGCTCAACAGTGAAAAGGTCTGTATTCATATTTCCAATTTCAGGCCGGTAAAGCGTATCCGTGATGTCCTGAAAACCTTTCAGGAAGTTGTGCAGTCTGTATCTGCGACATTGCTTCTTGTCGGTGACGGCCCGGACAGAAGTGATGCGGAAGTCTGGGTGAGGGAAAACGGCATTGCGGAGCATGTGCGGTTTCTCGGCAAGATAGAGGATATTGTCCCACTGCTCTCTGTTTCCGATCTTATGCTGATGCCGAGCAGTGGAGAATCGTTCGGTCTTGCCGCGCTTGAGGCCATGGCATGCGGGGTGCCGGTTATTGTTACGAACATGGGAGGCTTCCCTGAATTTATCGCCAATGGCAAACACGGTTATCTTGTGGATCTGGGTAATGTCGGAAGAATGTCGGAAAAAGCTCTTGAACTGCTTTCCGATTCGAAGAAGTGGGAAACGTTTTCACGAAACTGTGTCGAACGGGCAGGGAAATACCATGTGTCCTCACTGGTTGAACGGTATGAGGCATTTTACGCCCGGCTGATTGAAGAAGGGAAAGGAAAAGATAAGTCAAAAGAGGAGTAAGGTGCAGCTTACTTCGTGCGCAGGATTCAGGAGCCGGCAGGGTGGATTATCGATAGCGGGCAAGGCGATAGGCTGTCCTCAGCAGGCGGCCAACTGCCTGCTGAAGACTGATTCTTCAGTATCTCTTTGTCGGGAGTAATACGCTCCGGTAATTCTCCAGATCTTCAAGCACTTTGCCGGTGCCTCTTGCAACAGCGGTTAAGGGATCTTCGCTGATGTGAACCGCAAGCTTTGTTTCGTCGTGAATTTTTTTGTCGAGGTCTTTTATGAGTGCCCCGCCTCCTGCAAGAAAGAGGCCCCTGTCGAGAATGTCGGAAGAGAGTTCAGGCTTGGTTACCTCGAGACATTTCTTTATCGAGTTGATGATCTGGCCAATCGGGGTTGAAATGGCTTCCCTGATGGTCGTTGAATTGACTTCACGCTCTTCCGGCAGAGCGGTTACAAGATTCCGTCCTCTTACGGTCATGGTCAGTTCCTTGTCCAGCTTGTTTGCCGAAGCGATGCGGATTTTAACCTCTTCTGCAGTTCTTTCACCGATGGCAAGGTTATATGCTTTCCTGAAATGACGGATAATCGAATTGGTAATATCGGTTCCTGCAACCCGCAGTGATTCGCCGGAGGCAATGCCTCCAAGAGAAATGACGGCTATTTCCGTCGTGCCTCCACCGATATCGACAACCATGTTGCCCATCGGTTCCTTGACATCGAGCCCTATGCCGATTGCCGCCGCCATTGGTTCGGCTACGAGATACACTTCCTTTGCTCCGATATGTTCGGCTGAGTCACGTACCGCACGTTTTTCAACTGCCGTGATCCCTGACGGGATTCCGATAACCATTCTCCGGATTCCCGCCGAAAACTGGGTCTTGGTCTTTTTGATCAGGCCCTTGATGAGTTCTTCGGTTGCTTCATAGTCTGCGATTACGCCGTTTGCAAGTGGCTTGATGGTAACAATTCCCGGATGTGTTTTTTCATGCATCAGAAGAGCATCCTGACCGATCGCCACTACTTTTCCGGTACTTCTTTCCCTGGCGACAATCGAGGGTTCGTTGAGAACCACGCCTTTGTCACGAATAAATACAAGTGTGTTGGCTGTCCCGAGATCTACTGCAATGTCCCTGAATAAATAACCTATAAAGCTCATTTCTTTCCTGAATGTAAATAAATGTATAGTAGTTTCGCTGTGCCTGTGAATGGGGTGATCGGGAAGATGTTTTCCGGCGATTTCACTGAGAAAGTAAGGTAGGTAATGGAATAAATATTTCAAATGAAAATCGTTGCAGAACCGGGAGTTTTTTCCGGTTCTGCGGTTAAAGGCAGTGGGTCGGCACTATGTTTATTTAAATGAACCGTTTGATTACATTGGGTGAAAGGTTTTGTATCAGAAAGAACATAAAGAAAAACACTGTGTTAAGGTTGTTTACCTATGCCGGGGAAAAGCCGGAACTGCAGCGTCATCTGGACCGCAGCGTAACGTTTGAGCCTGAAGTCAGACAAGTGGTTCTGGAGATCCTGAAAAACATTGAGGACCGGGGTGATGAAGCCCTTGACGAGTATACTGAAAGATTTCAGGGATACAGGCCGGGAGAGATTACGGTTTCGAAGGACATGATTGAAGATGCATACAGGGGCGCCGACAAGGATTTTATTGCGGTTCTCGACGAGGCCTATGCGAACATCACAGCGTTTCACGAGCATGAATCCGAAAAGAGTTTCTTCTGTGAAGGGGAGAACCGTGTTATTCTCGGCCAGAGGGTAACGCCGCTTGAACGGGTTATGCTGTATGTTCCGGGCGGAAAGGCGGCTTACCCTTCTTCGCTGCTCATGAATGTTGTGCCTGCCCAAGTCGCAGGGGTGAAGGAGATTTTTCTGACGACGCCATGCGATAGTGATGGCAGGGTCAGCCCTCATATTCTGGCCGCCGCTCATGTGGCCGGTGTCGATACGATCTACAAGTTCGGTGGAGCGCAGGCTGTCGGTGCGTTTGCATTCGGTACAGAACGTGTCCCGAAAGTTGACAAGATCACCGGTCCGGGCAACAAGTATGTTGCACTGGCAAAAAAAGAGGTGTTCGGGCATGTTTCCATAGACAGCATCGCAGGGCCTTCGGAGGTTGTCGTTATTGCCGATGATTCGGCTGATCCTGAGTTTATCGTGCTTGACCTCTTTGCTCAGTCCGAGCATGATCTTGATGCTTCATCGGTGCTCATTACCGACTCTGTAGAGCTGGCCGAGGCAGTGAGGAAACTGGCGGACGACATGGTCACTGCAATGGAGCGTGCTGATATCATAAGGCAGGCTTTGCATGCAAACGGAGCCATTGTTCTGACAAAAGATATACGCGAAGCATGTGAGGTTTCAAACATGATTGCACCGGAACATCTTGAACTGCATGTCCGTGACAGTTGGGAGATTTTGCCCGACCTCAAGCATGCCGGGGCGATCTTTATGGGAAGTTATTCCTGTGAGTCTGTGGGCGACTATTTCGCAGGGCCTAACCACACCCTCCCGACCAATGGAACCGCCAGGTTCTTCTCGCCGCTTTCCGTCCGCGACTTTGTCAAACATACCTCGATTATCTCCTACTCAAAAGAGCAGCTGGCTTTGTCAGGAGACAAGATTGCGCAGTTTGCCGACCGTGAGAATCTCCAGGCACATGCCGAGGCGGTAAGAGCGAGACTGAGGAAACTGCAATGACAACATTCTGTGCAGCCAGGTGATCTATGGCGAAGGTCAGCGATTACGATTATGAGCTTCCGGAAGAGAGTATAGCAATCTATCCTCCTGTCGACCGGGGAACAACCAGACTCGAGGTGCTCGACCGTACTACCGGGACCATAACGCACACATCGTATGCGGAACTCGATCGTTTTTTGAACGAAGGTGATCTTCTTGTGCTCAATAACAGCAAGGTGGTGTGTGCCCGGTTGTTTGCGCAAAAAACAACAGGAGCCAAAGTCGAACTTGTATTGCTCGAGAAGCATGACGAACGTCAGGATCTGGTTATGTACCGTGGAAAACTGAAAGCCGGAGATGTTCTGCTCGCTCATGACAGCACACTCAATGTCGATTCTGTGGAGGGCGGGGGGGTGGCCAGGATATCCTGTCAGGATGGGAGGAATGTTCATGATTTTTTCGAGGAGTATGGGGATGTACCTATTCCACCGTATCTGAAAAGAGCTGCAGAAGAGGTTGACCGTGAGCGTTACCAGACGGTTTTTGCAGAAATACCGGGTTCGGTTGCTGCTCCGACGGCATCTTTGAACATGACCCCCGAACTGCTCGGCTCTTTAGAGGATAAAGGCATTGCGCTGGCATACATTACCCTTCATATAGGGCTCGGTACGTTTCTTCCTATCAGGGGCGATGATCTTGAAGCGCATGAGATGCATCGGGAATATTACGCAATACCGGCGGAAACCGTTCGAAAGATCGAGGAGACAAAAACCGCAGGTAAAAGGGTTATTGCCGTCGGGACTACGGTTACCCGCTCGCTCGAGCATGCCGCATCGTCAATTGAACAGCAGCGGTCGCCGCAGGAAATATCCGGCGAGGCCGATATCTTTATCTATCCCGGTTATTCCTTCAGGGTTATAGACGGTCTGGTTACCAACTACCATGCCCCCCGCTCAACGGTGTTGATGCTGACTGCGGCATTTGCGGGCTGGGACAGCCTGAAGCGGGCGTATGGGGAGGCGCTCGGGAGGGGGTATAGGTTTCTTAGTTATGGAGACAGCATGCTGATAGTATAGGACATTGCAAATAGCCTGCTGCAATGTTCGATTGCTGCGTTGAGCGGTGCTCGGAATCCTCACGTACTCTCATGTACGCTCCGGTTCCTGTGCTCCGTTCGCCTTACCCTCGAACCTTTCGCAACGGCTATTTGAAACGTCCTTTGGAGGATATGAGTTTTTTCCGTGTCGGTTTCTGAACTCTGTTTTGATCTTGAACATCTTTAAGCATCCTCACTTATCTTCTTCCTTTCCTTTGCCAACTGCCCACTGTTGACTGCCGACTGATTTCCCCTCGTCACCTGTTTCTGCCTATCGGACTAAAGCCATCCGGCTGACTGGCTATTCGGCCATTTCGCTCATTCTTCCGTTGCTTTTTTTCGAGAAGTGTGCTAACTTAACAGCTTTGCCCGCCACAGGGCGGAATGTTACCCTTCCTTTTTGTCAGAAAAAGATTTCATAAAAGCCATAAAAAAATTAGAAGGAGAATCACGTAATGGGTCTTATACAAGATTATCGGGCACACACGGAAGAAAGGTCACAGAGCGGTATTCCGCCGCTTCCCTTGACTGCGGAACAGGCACGTCAACTGATCGAGCTGCTGCAGCAGGATCCGGTTGCGGAACAGGATTATCTGCTGACGCTGTTCCGTGAGCATATCAGTCCCGGTGTTGACGATGCAGCATTTGAGAAAGCCGCATTTCTTGATCGTATTGTCAAGGGCGAAGCAGCATGTTCCGTTATTACACCCGTTGACGCGGTGAACATTCTCGGAACCATGCTGGGCGGTTACAATGTCAAGCCCCTTGTCGACGCTTTATCCCATGAGAACAGCGACGTTGCATCCGCTGCAGCCGAGATGCTGAAAAAGACCCTTTTGGTGTATGAATCATTCGATGCTGTTGCCGAGCTTACCAAATCGAACAGCTATGCAAAAGAGGTTATGGAATCCTGGGCCAATGCCGAATGGTTCGAAGCAAAGCCGGTTATTCCCGAAAAAATGACACTCACGGTTTTCAAGGTGCCGGGCGAAACCAATACAGACGATCTTTCTCCGGCAAGCGAAGCATTTACGAGAAGTGATATTCCGTTGCATGCCCTGAGTATGCTGGGCTCAAAAATGGATGATCCTATCGGTACCATTGCCGAGTTGAAGAAAAAAGGAAACCCTCTTGCTTTTGTCGGTGATGTTGTCGGTACAGGCTCAAGCCGCAAGTCCGGGATTAACTCCGTCCAGTGGCATATCGGTGAGGATATTCCTGCCGTGCCGAACAAGCGTACCGGCGGTGTTGTTATCGGCGGCATCATCGCGCCTATCTTCTTCAATACAGCCGAGGATTCCGGGGCGCTTCCGATCCAGGCCGACGTAACTGCGATGGAGACCGGCGACGTTATCGATCTCTACCCCTACCAGGGGAAGATCGAGAAAAACGGTGAGGTGATCGCGGATTTCAAACTCGAGCCGAATACCCTTGGCGACGAGGTCCGGGCCGGGGGAAGGATTCCTCTGATCATCGGCCGTACCCTCACCCGTCAGGCGCGCGAAGCTCTCGGCATGGGTGAAGAAACAATTTTCGAGTCTCCGGAACAACCTGCCGACAGCGGAAAAGGATACACCCTGGCTCAGAAAATGATCGGCAATGCCTGCGGCCTTCCCGGAGTCAGGCCGGGTATGTATGTAGAGCCGGAAACCCTTACCGTCGGTTCCCAGGACACAACCGGAGCAATGACCCGAGATGAAATCAAGGAACTTGCCGCCCTGAGTTTCGGGGCCGATCTTGTCATGCAGAGCTTCTGTCATACAGCGGCATATCCAAAGCCTTCGGATGTAAAGCTTCACAAGACCCTGCCATATTTCATCATGAGCAGAGGAGGTGTGGCTCTTCGTCCCGGTGACGGTGTTATCCACACCTGGTTGAACCGGATGGTGCTTCCCGATACGCTCGGTACCGGTGCAGACTCCCATACCCGTTTCCCTATCGGCATCTCTTTCCCCGGTGGATCAGGACTGGTGGCGTTTGCCGGTGTTACGGGTTCCATGCCTTTGAATGTTCCCGAATCGGTGCTTGTCCGGTTCAAAGGAGAGCTGCAGGATGGTATAACCCTTCGTGACCTGGTTAACGCCATTCCTTATGTGGCTATCAAGCAGGGTCTGCTGACGGTTGAGAAGAAAGGCAAAAAGAACATTTTTGCCGGTCGAATTCTCGAAATAGAAGGGCTGCCGCAGTTGAAGGTCGAACAGGCGTTCGAACTCAGCGATGCATCTGCAGAACGCAGCGCGGCTGCGTGTACGGTTCGTCTCGACAAGGAGCCGGTTATCGAGTATCTCAAATCGAACGTGAAACTTCTCGAGCAGATGATCGAGAACGGTTATGGTGATCCTGAGACTATTCGACGCAGAATCGGCAAAATGCAGGAATGGCTTGTAAACCCGTCTCTTATGGAGCCTGATGCCGATGCTGAATATGCAGCGGTTCTCGAGATCGATCTGAGTGAGATCAAAGAGCCTATCATTGCCTGTCCGAACGATCCGGATGATGTCGTCACACTTTCCGAAGCATTGGCCGACAGCAGCCGTCCTCAGAACATCGACGAAGTGTTCGTCGGCAGCTGCATGACCAATATCGGGCATTTCCGCGCTCTTGGAGAGGTGCTGAAAGGAAAAGGTCAGGTCGCAACAAAGCTATGGGTGGTGCCCCCGACCAAGATGGATATGAAGATGCTTGTCGAGGAAGGGTATTATTCGCTTTATGGTGCAGCAGGAGCACGTGCGGAGATGCCGGGCTGTTCTCTCTGTATGGGTAACCAGGCGCGTGTTGCCGACAATGCCATTGTTTTCTCAACCAGTACAAGGAATTTCGACAACCGGCTTGGTAAAGGTGCGCTGGTCTATCTTGGCTCCGCAGAGCTTGCTGCAGTCTGTGCATTGCTTGGCAGGCTTCCGAAACCGGAGGAGTATTTCGAAGCTGTCAGCAGCAATCTTGCCGGTAACGAGGATCAGGTTTACAAGTATCTGAATTTCCACGAGGTCAGTAGTGAGCAGCTCGAGACGCTCGTGGACTGAACCCTGATTCAGGCTTGATATGTATACATTCTTGTATGTTACACAAGCAGTAGGGCTTTTGAAAACACACTTTTTTTTTTATTATTATGTGGCAGAATAAGCTGCAAGATGTTGGAAACGTAACCAATCAAACCAGATTTTTATTATGAAAAAACTGTTCATTTTTCTTTTCCTTGTGAGCTCCGTATCTGTTTTCGGTTGTGCACCTAAAGCAGAGCAGGCACCGGAAGAAGCAGCTCAGGAAGAGGCGGTAGAGGCAACTGAAGAAGCGACTGAAGAAGCTGTAGAAGAGGCTTCTGAAGAAGCGGCTGAAGAAACCGAAGGCGCTATGGAAGAAGCTGCAGGAGCAATGGGTGAAGCCGCTGACGACGCTGTCGAAGCAGTAGGCGAAGCCGCTGAAGGCGCTGCAGAAGCAGTAGGTGAAGCCGCTGACGACGCTGTCGAAGCAGTGAAAGAAGCTGCTGGTCAGTAAGGATCGGACAAAACAGTCAACGAAAAAAGGAGATAAGTTCCGCTTATCTCCTTTTTTTTGCCCTGTTTTACATGTCTTCACTGCACCATCAGTGCAATGGACCCTGAAATTGGTATCCGCTCAAAGAACGTTGAAAGAATCACAGAATTAAGCGTCGAGGGGTAATTATAGGCAGGTCATCCAGGGTGACGAAATAGCGGAGAGCGTGTAGTATAAAAAGAAGTATCGCTTTTACTTTTCTCATGGTATCAAAGATGACGGATAAAAGTCCAAAAAAACTCACTTCAAGGTTGTAGAAAAAGTATCAGTTTGAGGTTGGAAGGGCTTGTATGTTTTATATCAATGGAAGCCCCTGGAAGACATGAAAAAAGCCTTATACCGTTTTATCGATATAAGGCTTTTTTGCCGCTGAGGAGGCAGGAC
>JANQFD010000102.1 GCA_028278005.1 Chlorobium sp.
CTGTGGGATGAGTTTGGCCTTATTGAACTTTTAATTGGAATACTCAGAGAAACAAGCCGTCTCTTTACGCTGGAAGACGGCCTTTTTTTTTATTTTAACCGCGATGAAATGACAAGTATTGAAGGGCTTTTACAGCTTAACGTATCAGAGGCATACTATTGATCGAGATTTTACAGCAGCTCAATGATGTACAGCGCGAGGCCGTTCAGACGACAACCGGTCCGGTTATGGTGCTTGCAGGAGCGGGTTCCGGCAAAACCAGGGTTATTACCCATAGAATAGCCTACCTGATCGGCGAAGAGAACGTTCTGCCGCATGAGATTCTGGCGCTGACTTTCACGAACAAGGCTGCCGGCGAAATGCGTCACAGGGTTGACGAACTGTTGCACAGCGGAAGCTCGAGGGGGCTCTGGATAGGCACATTCCATTCAATATTCGCTCGCCTGCTGCGCAATTACATCCATCTTATCGGTTATGAGTCAAATTTTTCGATCTATGATTCCGACGACAGCAGAAGCCTGATCAGGCAGGTGATGAAGGAACTGAACATTCCGGTTGATTCGGTTCCGGTCAATACCATACAGGGGATCATAAGCAGGGCGAAGAACAGCTTTATTCTGCCGGACCAGTTTCAGGCAAAAGCTTCCGATTACAATGGTCAGAAAGCTGCAAAAGTATACGAAGTGTACACGCGCAGGCTGCGGGAAAACAACGCTCTTGACTTCGATGATCTTCTGATAAAACCGCTTGAGCTTTTTCAGGCCCAGCCGACAGTGCTCGAGCAGCTGCAGAACTATTTCCGCTACATTCTCATAGACGAATACCAGGATACAAACCGTGCCCAGTATCTCGTCGCGAAACTCCTTGCCGCAGTCCACCGGAACATATTTGTCGTCGGGGATGATGCGCAGTCCATCTACTCCTGGCGGGGAGCCGATATTACCAATATCCTGAATTTTCAGGATGACTACCCTGAAGCATCGGTCATCAAGCTGGTCGAGAACTATCGCAGTACGCAAACTATTCTTCGTGCGGCAAACGGGGTTATCAAACGTAACCGGAGACAGATAGAAAAAGAGCTGTTTTCACGGCAGGGCAGTGGCGAACCTTTGACGCTTCTCGAATCATTCAATGAAAAACGCGAGGCGGAAAAAGTCGGGGAACACATCCGTACCTGGAAACTGACGAAAGGATTGGACTACAGGGATTTTGCGGTGTTTTACCGGACCAATGCCCAGTCGAGGGTCCTGGAGGATATCTTTCGTATGGATGGAATTCCCTACAGGATATTCGGGAGTGTTTCGTTTTACAAGCGCAAGGAGATCAAGGACGCGATTGCCTATCTGCGTTTTGTCAATAATGACCAGGACACCGAATCCCTGCTGCGCATCATTAATTTTCCGCCCAGAAAGATCGGTGAAGTCAGTATCGGTAAACTCCGCGGTTATGCAGTGGCACATAACATCTCCGTTTATGAGGCTATTTTGAGGGCTGGAGAGGCCGGATTCCCGGCAAGACTGCAGCATGCCCTGCAGAGGTTCAGCGCTTTGGTCGAGCAGTTGAAGGACATTGCCGGAGAAGGTTCGGTTTATGAGGTTCTTTCCGCCCTGTACGAATCGACAGGTATTACCTCATTGCTTCAGGCGGAAAATACTCCCGAGTCCATGGCACGTTACGAGAACCTTCAGGAACTGCTTTCCATGGCAAGGGATTTTTCGGATCATAACGAGGGAGTAAACGGCCTGGACGAGTTCCTGAACGGGATTTCTCTTGCAACCGATTACGATGAAATCCAGGATTCGGATAATTATGTTTCATTGATGACGGTGCATGCGGCGAAAGGGCTGGAGTTTCCGGTTGTTTTTATTACCGGACTCGAAGAACGGCTGTTTCCGCTGAATTATTACGATTCGGATGAGCTCGAAGAGGAAAGAAGGCTGTTCTATGTCGCCGTAACAAGAGCCCGGCAGAAGGTTTTTCTTTCCTGGTCGAAAAGCCGATACCACTATGGCCAGCCCCAACTGTGCATGAAGTCCATGTTTATCGACGAAATTGACGGTGACATCCTCGTGACCGAAGGAGGCGGCAGTTTTACCGGAGAAAAGAGAGGCGATTCTGAAAGAGTCGGGGCGGCTGTTCCTTCCATCGACAGGGCAGGCAATCGTGATCGCACGAAAGACTCGTCAGGACTGAAATCGGGAATGAGAGTCTACCATGCCATGTTCGGTCCGGGCATAATCGTTGCGGTTAGCGGGAGCGGTGAACGGCAGAAAGCCAAAATCAATTTCAGAAATGCGGGCGAAAAAATACTTATGGTGCAGTATGCGAATCTCACCGTCGAACAATAGCCTTCACAGTTAGCTCATGAAAATCCTTTTTGGTGTTCAGGGAACGGGAAACGGCCACATGAGCCGGTGCAGGGAGCTGGTAAGGAAGCTGCATGAATCGGGTCATGAAATCGAGGTGATCCTCAGCGGTCGAAAGGAAGAGGAGATCAAGGATATAGAGGTGTTCTCTCCTTACCGGGTTTTAAAAGGCCTGACGCTTGTTACCTATCGCGGAAAGATGAATTACATCGAGACCATGTTCCAGCTCGATCTCGGCAGGCTGATGTCTGATGTTTTCATGCTGGATGTGAACGGGCTGGACCTTATCATTACCGATTTTGAGCCGGTAACATCCATGGCGGCAAGGGTGAGGAATATACCGTCGATCGGGTTCGGACACCAGTATGCTTTCCGTTACAAGGTCCCGATGGCAAGAGGGAATATTTTCGAACGCTATACCCTGCTGAATTTCGCTCCGGCGCAGTACAATGCCGGTCTCCACTGGCACCATTTCAATGAGCCCGTATTTCCCCCGGTGATTCCCGACAGCCTGTATGAAAACGATCATGTCAGGATACAGGAGAAGAAGGTGCTTGTCTATCTCCCTTTTGAAGAGGTTGAAGACGTGACCAGACTTCTGAGGCCGTTTGATAGCTACGAGTTCCATATTTACGGGAAAGTAAGGGAAGACCATGATGACGGGCATCTCCGATACCGGGGTTTTTCGCGTGAGGGATTTCTCCGCGACCTTCAGGAGTGTAGCGGCGTTGTCTGCAACGCAGGTTTCGAGCTGCCCGGCGAGGCCCTGCATCTGGGAAAAAAACTTTTGCTCAGACCGCTCGACGGCCAGATCGAACAGGAGTCCAACGCGCTTGCACTCGAGGAACTTTCGCTCGGTATGACCATGCACTCACTCGATGGTAACGTTTTGAGGGACTGGCTGGTAAAGCCTTGCCGTAACCCCATGCAGTACAGCAAAACAGTGGATTTTATTGCCGAATGGATAACAAAAGGCGAGTGGGACAATATGTCCGACTACGTTGAAGCCGCATGGGCTGAAAGCGGGGAAAACGGAAGACCCTGATAATCCGCGGCAGTACGGATTGAACAAAAATACATGCGCGTGTATTCGACCGATAGAGAACAGTCAGGAATTCCGGGAAATGCTGCAGATCGATGAAGTCATTCGGGCATATCTGCATGGTTATTTTCCGATGGCGAATCCTGAAGAGGGAAAAATATACTGGTGTCAGCCTCGCCGGAGAGCGATTGTTCCGCTTGAACGCTACCGGGCATCACGGATCGTAAGGAATCTGGTCAGGAAAGGCGCGTTTGACGTTTGTATCAACCGCGACTTCGAGGCGGTTATCCGCGGCTGCGCCGCACCCCGGGAAACGGAAAGCGAGACCTGGATATCGCCTGATATTGTAACGGCCTATGTGGAGCTTCACAAACATGGTCTTGCGCATAGTATCGAATGCTATTCCGGGAGTCGGCTTGCCGGCGGTTTGTACGGACTTGCTATTGGAGGGGCTTTTTTCGGCGAGTCAATGTTCTACAGACTTCCGAATGCTTCGAAAGTGGCATTCGACAGACTGGTATTGCATCTCAAAAAAAAGAGATATATGCTGCTCGATGCCCAGATCATGAATCCTCACCTCGAGCGTCTCGGCGCCGTTGAAATAGACCATGCCGAGTATATGGCACTACTGCACCGGGCACTCCGTAAAAAGATCCGTTTTTTATGAAGCCGGAAAATGCTACTTTTAATGCTTTAAACCGGTAATGCAGGTTCTGTCAAAGACCGCATGCCGGCATTACGGACTAACAAAGGAGAAAAGTCTATGTTGTCGCGGGATCTTGAAGAGGGGCGGTCACAACCAAGGGTCATTATCTATTCCGGCAAAGGCGGGACAGGCAAGACCACCATTTCTTCATCCACTGCCGTAGCTCTGGCGAGAAAGAACAAGCGTGTTCTCATCATGTCATCCGACCCGGCACACTCACTTTCGGATGTTTTCAACACTCCCATAAGCCGGAACGAACCTCAAAAGATTGAAAATAATCTGTACGGCCTTGAGGTGGATACTATCCATGAGCTGAAAAAGAACATGTCCGGATTCCAGAAGTTTGTTTCCTCGTCCTACCAGAACCAGGGTATAGACAGCGGGATGGCTTCAGAGTTGACGACCCAGCCGGGACTCGACGAAATCTTTGCCCTGAGCCGGCTCGTGGACGAAGCGCAGTCGGGTAAATGGGACGCAGTTGTACTGGATACTTCGCCAACCGGCAACACGCTCAGGTTGCTCGCCTATCCCGAAATCATAATCGGGGGCAATATGGGCAAGCAGTTTTTCAAGCTCTACAAGAGCATGTCGTCCCTTGCGCGTCCCATGGGCAGGAATTCGATCCCAGACGAGGAGTTTTTCAATGAAGTCAATGTTCTCCTGAAGCAGATGGAGGATATCAACAAGTTCATTCTCGGTCCTGAAGTCACCTTCAGGCTGGTTCTGAATCCTGAAAAACTTTCGATCCTCGAGACAAAGAGAGCGTATACCTTTGTTCATCTCTACGGAATCAATATTGACGGTATTGTCATCAACAAGATATTGCCGACATCGAAGACTGTCGGTGAGTATTTCGAGTTCTGGGCGGACCTGCACAGCAAATATCTGATGGAAATAGACAACTCCTTCTATCCGACCCCGGTTTTTCGCTGTCAGTTACAGCGTTCCGAACCAATAGGACCGGATGCATTGCACGAGGTCAGTAAGCTTGTGTTTGGCGACCAGTCGCCCGACAAGGTTTATTATTCGGGGAAAAATTTCTGGATCGAGACCAAAGAGAGTGCTCATGCGGATGAGCATATGGAAATTCTGTGTATACGGATTCCCTTCCTGAAAGAAGCCGACAATGTCGAGGTAAAAAGAATGGGAACGGACATTGTCGTAACGGTTGACCGTGCCCAGCGTATCATTACCCTTCCGAGAGCGCTTTACAGCCTCGAGATGGAGAAATATGTAAGAGAGGACGATCTTTTGAAGCTGCTGTTCAGGGAGGTTCCCGTTGATGAAGAAGATATGGAGTTGAACGTTAACAAAAACGTGCTGAACAAGCTGCGTTCTTTGAGGAAAATGAAGTTCTGAGAAAACGTTTTCTTGATGATACGTTGTGGATTTGGCTGTATTCTTTGTATCTTCTCCTTTTAAAATGTTAATTTTGCAGGGTCTTTCGCCCCTATATAATTGTTAAAAGAATCAGCTTATAACATGCCTGATAAAGCGCATTACGGTCTTTTGAAAGGAAAGAAAGGGATTGTTTTCGGCCCTCTTGATGAAAGCAGCATAGGTTGGCAGATCGCTCTTCACGCATACAACGAGGGCGCTGAAATTGCGATTTCCAATATTGCGACGGCACTGAGATTCGGTAACATAGAGGAGCTGGCCGGTATTTGCGGTAATGCTCCGGTTATCATGTGCGATGCAAGCAAGGATGAAGATGTTGACAACGCTTACAAGGAACTGGCGGAAAAGCTTGGTTCTGTAGATTTTATCGTTCATTCCATCGGTATGTCTCAAAACATACGCAAGCAGGTTCCCTATGAGGAACTGAACTACGAATGGTTCATGAAAACGCTGAACGTATCGGGAATCTCGCTGCATAGACTGGTGTCCTTTGCCCTTAAAAACGATGTGCTCAACGACGGCGGGAGTATTCTCGCCCTGTCGTATATCGCATCGCAAAGAAATTACTGGACATATTCCGACATGGGCGATGCGAAATCTTTGCTGGAGTCAATCGTCAGAAGTTACGGGCCGCGGCTTGCCAAACGCGGGATCAGGATCAACACTATTTCACAGAGTCCTACACATACCAAGGCCGGAAGCGGTATTCCCGGTTTTGAGAAGATGCACGAGTACAGTGACCTTATGTCACCTCTCGGCAACGCGTCTGCTGAAGAGTGTGCGGAATACGCCGTAACCCTCCTGAGCGATCTCACGCGAAAGGTGACAATGCAGAATCTGTATCATGACGGTGGTTACAGCTCCATGGGGGCTACCATTCCGATAATCAGGCTGGCCCATGAAGCTCTCAACGACAATGAGCTTTCTGAAAGGGTAGGTCTGGAAGATTTTTCTCCCACCAAGTAAATTCGCCGGAGGCGCAATGTACGCCGTTTCCGGTTTTTATTCTGCCTGAGACCTCACGGTTTCCGGCATGGCATATGAAATTTTTGAAATCGCCTGTTTCTCAGGCGATGAGGGGTTTTTTTTTCGGCACGAGCCTTGTAAAAGGTTCGGAATTTTTTTGAACAATAATAGTCCATAATCAGCATAAACTTAAAAAACAAAAAGACATGGCTAAAATCATCTATACCAAAATCGATGAAGCGCCTGCACTGGCGACTTATTCACTGCTGCCCATTATCCAGGCTTTCACGAAAGGGTCCGGTATCTCGGTGGAAACAAGCGATATTTCTCTTGCCGGAAGGATTATTGCGAATTTCCCGGAGAACCTGACCGACGAGCAGCGTATTCCCGACAACCTTACCGCTCTCGGTGAGTTGGCAAAAACACGCGACGCCAATATCATCAAGCTTCCCAACATCAGTGCTTCGATTCCGCAGCTCAAGGATGCCATCAAGGAGTTGCAGGAAAAAGGATACAATATTCCCGATTTTCCGGAAGACCCGAAAACCGACGAGGAAAAGGAGCTCAGGGCCCGTTTTGCAAAGGTGCTTGGAAGCGCTGTCAACCCGGTGCTTCGCGAAGGAAACTCCGACAGAAGAGCTGCGGCTTCGGTCAAGCAGTACGCAAAGAACAATCCTCATCGCCTGAGAGCATGG
>JANQFD010000132.1 GCA_028278005.1 Chlorobium sp.
ACACTTACGCAGATCTCAACAATGTGATGCTTTTCAGGGTGCTCTTCCGGATTGTTCAGATAGATCTCGTAACTCGGTCTTGACATATCGATCTCCTGTCCGTTCTCCTTGATCCAAAGCCCCACAGCATTCCATGCCTCCCCGTACTCTTCAGGCCCTATAAGCTCCGCCTGCATAACAACATATTTACCCCCTGGCAATACTTTTTTCTCAATGCCATCCCCTGGCTCGACATCAGCGGGAATGCTCATACAACATTCAAGCTTCAGTTCATCCGGAGGCGTTGTTTCAGGATCATCCTGATAAGCCGATAAAAAAACCGTTTCAGGACCCATCATTCCTTTTGGACCAGCCCATTCTCCAAGCTTGTGAAACAAGTTTCCAAATACCTGCGCATTGCCGATATAGTTGCCGGTATACGAAACACATGCCACCTGCCTCTCGTGTAAAGTCAGAATTTCCGGTTTTTCGTTTTTCATGATGCTTCTTTACTCCTGGTTTATGGTTGATTCCTGCTCTATATAAGCGTTTATCGCGGTTTTCAAGACTGCACCGGCTTCGTCCGCATCAGCCATTCCGCCTGCTTGCATGACCCCCGGTCCTTTGTAGTTTGAAAACCACATGGAGAGAATCTCTGAAATCCCGCTGAACTTTTGATCGAGTTCTTTGAGAGATCTGATCTCACGAAAAGGTGAATCGAGCATGACTGCGATCATTTTATCATCCCGCTCTCCCCCGTCAAGCATTCTGATCATGCCGATAAGCCGGACCTTCAAGAGAGTCCCCCTGGGTACAGCCTGCCCCAGCACGAGAACATCAAGGGGATCCCCGTCACCTCCGCTTTCTTCAGGCAGAAGCGTACGGGGAATCATACCATAGTTCCCCGGATAACCCAGATATTTCACAATACGGGGCCGGTCATTCTTGAACTCCCACTCAAGCTTTCCGTTGCTTTTGTTTACTTCCCACTTTTCATTGGTGCCCGCAGGAATTTCTACGAGAACCTGGGCATTGCCATCCACGTCAAGAGGATCGTACCCGGAATACAGGCTTGTTTTCGCCTTGAGGGTATAACTGTTTTCCCGAATCAGCCCGGAAGCATGCCGGATATGACCGTCCGACTGTCTGAGACTGCTGCAGCTCAGGATAACCATCATTCCCGCAAATAAAAACCCTTTGAGAACCGTCTCGCTCCCTTTACTCATTGTGCCCTCTGTTTTGTTTTATAGCCTGATAGCGAAAGAAAGCAACAAGAGTATTGAAAAAGAGATTCTGTAACGAAAAGTTTGCGAATCGGAACTACCGTCAAGCCTTGCAGCAAATTCAGCCAGCATGCATGTCAAGAAATTTTGCTGCATTGATGTAACGCATTTCCGGCTCTATTCCGGCAAAATGGTTGAAATAGTTCACAAGGTCTCCATCGATCCTGTCGTTCAACATAACCATGAGATAATCCGACCCGAACATCAGGCGCTCCTTGACTACCGGCTCCCGCTGCGCTATGGTTTGTATCCAGCGAATGGCTTCGGGTTGCGCGCTGGCTGAAAAATCGGCATAAACATGCTCGAACCGCTTCATCAGTTCTATGATCTGACTGGTCCAGTTTTCCGAGTCATCAGGGTCTCCGGCGTTTCTCTCAATATGTTCACCGCCGAAATGCGCAAAATTCAGGCGCAGCTTGCTGAACCTTGGATTTTCCAGTATCTCAAGCCATTGCTTCGGTTGGGCGAAACGATAGCTGGGCTTCTCATTTACTCCAAATTCGACCGTAATATTTTCAATCGACCCGTCCTTTCTCCGGATTTGTGTTTGAATTCTGCGGCACATCGAATTGAATGCATACGGCATCGCATGAACCGTAACAGGAACGGTGTTATCCACGCAAAGTTCATAGACAGGGTACAGAGCCGGGTGCGCAGGGTAATAGCCAAGCGGCGGATAGAGCTTCACCCCTTTGAAGCCTCCGGACAAAACCTTTGTTCTGACCAGCGTTTCAACCCCTTTTCTGCGGGGGTCGACTGCAAGGAAAGGCAAAACCGTCCCGGGATTCATTTCCTGAAGATGTTCAAGAGCTTTGAGATGCTCCTCATAACCTTTGGTCATCCGGACTGTTTCCGGCAAGCCTTTCGAAACAGCCGGCTGTAACGTTTCCTCCCTATCCAGGAACTCATCGATAGCCTGATCGATTCTATGTTCGACTTCACCGTCCTCGTTTACCGCAGTACTTCGTTTCCAACCTTTTCCCCGCTCTGTAAAAGCCTCTAAAATTCCGGACTTTAGAGCTCCGGCTTGTTCCTCAAAAAAAGCTTTGAACGGTTGAGCCGTTCCCTTCTCTCTGTCTTCCAATGAAGCTGACTGCAGAGAAGATGACGAACCGTCATCGAGTGCAAAAAAAATATCCATCATCAGAGGAACGGTGATAAGGTCCGAAACCGGGCTCCACAGAGACTTTTCGAAGCGTTCCTGTTCATAGAGGTAGTGCTCCGCAGGATCACGAACAGCCGCACTGAACAGAGATGCTATATAGGTATGCAGCCCGCTCAGATCAGGCAGGGACGGGGTTTCACCCGGCTTGATACCACCCCTGCTGAATGTATTGGGATAATTCCCGAGAAGCCAGCTGTTACATATTTCCATTAACTCACTGACAGCATATTCTCCATTGAAATAGTGGCAGTGAACATCGATCGCTGTGTAACTCATGATTAACCTCCTTCATCATGAAAACAGGGCATCCACCTGTTTTCAAATGTTTGGTTGGTATCCTGTAACGTATACACTGCACAAAGTGGTATACAATAAAATTACTGTTCTTGTGCATTTGTTGAAACACTGCGTTCAGGGTAATGCAATCTCTTCACCAGGAACAACAGGCAAAGATAGTGGATACCGACGCAGTAAACAGCTCCTGCACTACCGCACCAATCGTTCCGGTGCAAATATGTTGACTTGCCCATAACTGCTTGTATTGCAGCATTATATTGCATATATTTAACGATCGTTATTCCGTTTCCCGTATCCTTGCGGTACTTATTCAGGAAAATGTATCCTTCAAACACGAGCTACACGCTATGGCAAAAAAAATAGTTGTTCTTGGGGCCGGAACAGGTGGCACGATTGTTTCCAACAACCTCAGAAGACATCTTCCCGACGAATGGGAGATCACGGTGATTGATCGAGACGACACGCATGTCTACCAGCCAGGTATGCTGTTTGTTCCTTTCGACATTCAAAAAGCAAGAACACTGACCAAGCCGAGGAAAAAGTATATTTTGCCCGGCGTCAATTTTGTTATAGACGAAATCACACATATTGACCCGGAGAAAAGAGAGGTTAAAACCAAAAACCACAGTTTTTCCTATGATTTTCTCGTGATCAGTACGGGCTGCAAAATCGCGCCGGAAGAAAATGACGGCCTTATGGATGCCTGGGGCAAGAATGCTTTCACCTTTTACTCGATTGAAGGTGCCGAACTGCTGCGCCAGAAGCTCAAGGAGTTCGACGGCGGAAAACTGGTTCTGAACATTGCCGAACTACCTTTCAAATGCCCTGTTGCACCCATAGAGTTCGTCTTCCTTGCTGACTGGTTCTTCAAGAAGAAAGGCATCAGGAACAAGGTTGAGATAGAGCTGGTGACACCTCTTACCGGGGCTTTCACCAAACCCAAGGCATCTGCTGTTTTTGGTGAATCGGCAAAAGAAAAGAACATCAAAATCACTCCGATGTTCGAGCTGAACGAGGTTAACGGCAAAGAAAAATACATTGAATCCATACAGGGAGACAAGATTCCTTACGATATGCTGGTTATCATTCCTACTACAATCGGGGATGAAGTCATCAGCGATTCGGGTCTGGACGACGGTATAGGGTATGTTCCAACGCATCTCAACACGCTTCAGGCCCTGAAACACGAAAGGATCTACGTGATCGGGGACGCAACCAATGTCCCGACATCAAAGGCAGGATCGGTCGCTCATTATGAAGCCGATGTGGTTGTATTCAATATCATGGCCGAAATTCACGGCATCAAACCCGAAGAAATATACGACGGGCACTCAACCTGCTTTATCGTTTACTCCAAGGGCACTTCATCGCTTATAGACTTCAACTACAAGATAGAGCCGTTACCCGGCAAATTCCCGCTTCCCCACATGGGGCCGTTCTCTCTCCTCAAGGAAACCAAGGCGAACTGGTATGGGAAACTGGGCTTTGAATCGCTCTACTGGAATGTCCTGCTTGCGGGCAGGCACCTCGGCATGCCGCCAACCCTGGTTATGGCCGGCAAGGAAGTTGGCTGACAGGTTACTCTCTCTTCGTTCTTTTTTCTCTTCTTGTTGCTTCCCGGGGTGCGGCATAAGCCGCGCCCTGTTACAGATCCAAAACACTGTTCCGGCATTCCTTCTCTACATCGAATCTTTTTTGTGCACGCTGCGTTTGTTATCTCTGTCCGGTATATCAATCAGCGGTCACTTGCAAGAAACAATTTGCATGCCGGAAGGAAATCCTTAAAATATAGGGTTCTTTTCACATCGTAATGCAAGGCAGTTGATGTAAAGATTGTAAAGATGATAACCATAACCATAAACGGCGAAAAACGTGAGTTCGATGAAGGCTCAACCGTCAGCGACGTATTGAACAACATGGGTGCGGAAAAACAGCGCGTTGCGGTTGTAGTAAACGAAAACATTATCTATCCCGAAAACCGGTCGAGCGTTGTCTTGCAGGAAAACGACGACGTTGAGCTGCTTGTTTTCGTGGAAGGAGGCTGATTCGCACCCGGATTATCCAAACGCATCATGAATGAATTGAAGATTGGCACATATACTTTTACTTCCCGCCTGATTCTTGGAACCGGTAAATTCGGCAACATCAAGACGATGGTTGAATCCATTCGTCGCTCAGGGACACAAATGGTTACCGTAGCGCTTCGCAGGTTCGATCCGGAACAGGCCGACCAGGACCTGTTCTCCGCGCTTTCCTCTATTGAGGGATTAACCCTTATGCCGAATACATCGGGAGCATCTACAGCCGAAGAAGCTGTGAGGGCTGCCCGTATTTCGCGTGAGCTTTCAGGAAGCCCTTTTATCAAGGTCGAGATCCATCCCAATCCGCAGCACCTTATGCCGGACCCGATTGAAACCTACGAAGCATGCCGTATCCTTGCTTCCGAAGGATTCCTTGTCATGCCGTACGTCCCGGCTGACCCGGTACTGGCAAAACGGCTTGAAGATGTCGGATGTGCACCGGTTATGCCGCTCGGTTCGGCAATCGGAAGCGGACAGGGAATAGCGACAAGCGAAATGATCCGGCTTATTATCCGCGAAAGCGGCATCCCTGTTATTGTCGATGCCGGTTTGCGCTCTCCGTCCGAAGCTTGTGCAGCAATGGAAATGGGTTGTGAGGCCGTACTGGTCAACAGTGCAATTGCCGCTGCTGCAAATCCTCCGGAAATGGCCGAGGCGTTTGCGGGTGCGGTTAAGGCCGGCCATCGTGCAAGAGAAGCCGGGATAATGCCGAAATCGGGCTCAGCGGTTGCCACAAGTCCTTTAACCTCATTTCTCGGCACTGCGTCATGAACCGGATCCCTGTATGGCTGACTGACGAAAAGGCTTACGACACCATCGAACCTCTGATTGACCGGGATTCTTCCTTTTCGCTTGAATTCCTGGCTGCCGAAGCCAGGGCAATCACTCTGCGCCGTTTCGGAAGGACCATATCGCTTTATGCCCCTCTCTACCTGTCGAATTTTTGTTCGAACGGTTGTGTATACTGCGGTTTTGCATCCGACAGAAACACTCCGCGCCGTCGGCTGGAGTTCCGGGAGGTTGAGCGGGAACTCGAGATGTTGAAAAACATGGGGATTAAGGATGTCCTGCTTCTGACGGGAGAACGTAATTCAAATGCGGATTTCGACTATCTCAGGCGATGTGTTGACATTGCAGCAGACATTATGCCAAAAGTGTCGATTGAAGCGTTTCCCATGAGCACCAATGAATACCGTAAACTTGTCGACTGCGGCTGTACCGGTCTTACAATCTATCAGGAAACCTATGACCCCGAACAATACCGCCTTCTTCATCGCTGGGGGCCGAAACAGCATTTTTCAGAACGGCTCGAAACCCCTGAACGCGCACTACAGGCTGGAATAAAAACCGTAGGCGTTGGTGTGCTGCTCGGCCTCTCGGAACCGGTCGAAGAAGCCCTGAAGCTGTTCAGCCATGTAAGATACCTCGGCAAAAACTATTGGAAAGCAGGACTCTCTGTTTCTTTTCCCCGCATTCGTCCCCAGACTGGAGGATTCCAGCCTGCCTTCCCTGTCAACGACCATTTTCTCGCCCGAATGATCTTTGCGTTCCGCATCGCCCTCCCTGATGTGGAGCTGGTGCTCTCGACTCGCGAAAGTCCTTCTTTTCGAGATGGAATGACCGGACTCGGAATAACACGAATGAGCGTTGCAAGCAGGACGACGGTCGGCGGCTATATTGAAAACGCCGGAGATCAAAACGGCCAGTTCGAAGTCTTCGATGGCCGCACTATTGAGGAATTCTGCGAAGCGCTCCGCAATAAAAACATCGAACCGGTGTTCAAGAACTGGGAACCTGTTTACAACGGCCCAAACACAGAGCTGAATCCAACAAGGTAGAGTTCCCACAGTTTTTTTCCTGCCTTCCTTTCGCTCCGTTAGTCGTCGTCATCCCATTCGTTTCCGTGACATTGATAGCATGACACCCCGACGCTTCCGCCCCGGAGATCAATTCCATGGCACCCTGTGCAACTGCCCGGGATTGGACCGCCTCCATGAAAAACTCCGTCTCTGTTGACCGTATGACCGGGGGGAGCTGTACTGCTTGACGGACCGGTTGGCGAATGATCGTCGTCATTGTCATCACTGCATCCGGTAATGCTCAAACAACTCAACAGAAAAAACACGATCAGGTAAACATACTTCATGATGCACGTCTCCTTTTCTTTTGCTTGTTGTTGTCGGTAAAGAACAGGGAAATGAGGATTATCAGGTTTCAGGGAGATAATTACCGTGTGTTAACAATTGTTAATATCGTATATCCACAAAAAATATCCAACAAAACGAGCAAACCACACGACCCTTCAAAACGATGCACAGCCCCTCTCAACAGGTCTTCCGTGCTTAGTGCTGCTCCGTGAACTACTTTGCCGGGCTCATCCCTATACCTTTTCCCGAAAGACCGGCACGCCGATATGTCGAGTAAAAAATGTCCGCCCCGACCACAATCCTTTCATTCTTTGAGCCAAGGTCTGCAGCCAGCCTCTCAAATGGATCGGTTGCGTTATACCGTCTTGTGAATGCATCGTGCCGTGCCGCATCCGCCAACAATATATGAGCAAGATCGGTAGCGAGAACGTCGAGCTCGATCCGGTCACGCTCGACAAGGATCTCTGTGAAGTCAGCGAAGTTTGACAAGTTCGCAC
>JANQFD010000134.1 GCA_028278005.1 Chlorobium sp.
CCGGCAACATTTCCATCTCATCAAAAGTACAGAAAATCAGTCAGAAAACAGTAAATTTGGCTGCACCGTATCAGGAACAACAGAGTGGAGCAGAAGCCATGAAAACCCCGCATGAACAAGAGATGGAACAGCTGAAAGACGATGTACTGCACAAAACAGGAAACACCGTCCGGGAAAAATTCGACCGGGTCATCAAACTGGTAAAGGTGCTCCGTTCCGAATGCCCCTGGGACCGGAAGCAAACCCCCGAATCCCTCGCTCACCTGCTGCTCGAAGAAAGCTACGAGCTGGTGCATGCCATAGACGAACAAGACGACGGTGAGCTGAAAAAAGAGCTTGGGGACCTTTTCCTCCATGTCGCCTTCCAGGTCATTATGGCCGAGGAAACAGGTACGTTCACCATGTCCGAAGTGTTCGACGCGCTGTGCGAAAAGCTCATCAGCCGCCATCCTCATGTTTTCGGAGAAATCGTTGCAGACAACGAACAGGAAGTCATCAAAAACTGGGAATCCCTGAAACTTCAGGAAAAGGGGCGCAGAAGCCTTCTCGACGGTGTTCCCAAGGCAATGAGCGAGCTGCTTCGGGCTTATCGTGTGCAGAAGAAGGTGTCCGGGGTCGGCTTCGACTGGACAGATGACGAAAAGGTGCTCGACAAGCTTCTCGAAGAAATCGATGAACTCAGGCAGGCATCTTCAAGAGAGGAAAAAGAGACGGAATTCGGCGATATTCTCTTTACTATCGTCAATTACAGCCGGTTTATCGGGGTTAATCCCGAGGATTCTTTACGCAAGTCAACCAACAAGTTCATGAAACGTTTCATGGCGGATGAGAAACTTGTCACACAGTCCGGCCGAAGCTGGCAGGAACATACCCCCGAAGAGCTGGATGCATTATGGGAGCAAGCGAAAAAGAAGGGTTAGGCACTCTCCAACCTGCCTGCCAATCAGCTGAAGAACGTTTTGCAGAATAAATTGGTATTACATATAATACCAATATGCGCAGAATAGTAATAGACACAAATGTATTCATCAGTGCCTTGCGCTCAAACAAAGGAGCATCGTTCCGGCTGCTCACGATGACAGGAACCGGGAAATTTGATCTCTGTATTTCAGTACCGCTCATCCTTGAATTTGAAACTGTAGCCAAAAGGCAGGCAGAAACCCTCGGACTGGAACCAAACGATATTGACGATATACTCGACTACGTTTGTGCCGTGGGAAACAAAAGAAAAATATTTTATCTGTGGCGTCCTTTGCTAAAAGATCCTAAAGACGACATGATCCTCGAACTTGCTGTTGAATCCGGCTGCAGTTGGATTATAACATACAACAAACGTGATTTCGAGGAATGCAAACGATTCGGCATCGGCACCGCCACGCCAAAAGAATTGTTACAACGATTGGGAGAATTATCATGAGCACCCTGAGTGTAAGACTGCCCGAGTCCCTGCATAAAAAAGCCAAGGAACTTGCTGCTGAGGAAAACATATCGGTGAACCAGTTTATCACATCCGCACTGGCTGAAAAGATTTCAGCTCTGATCACTGAAGATTATCTTGAAAACAGAGCTGCCAGAGGTAGCCGAGAAAAGTTCAAGAAGGCGCTCTCAAAGGTAAAGGCTGTTGAACCTGATGAAGGGGACCGCCTATAAAGCGAAAAAGATGATTACGACCTGTGCCCGCGGGGATATCGATGAGGCGGCATCCGATGATGCATCATGGGAAAACCGCCTCGACCTGTAATCACCCTTCCTGCGGCCTGCTCGGAGCATAGTGACCGGGTTTAACCAGCGACTTGAAGACCATATCGACAAGGATCAGCACTGCGCTTGCCCCCAGAATGATCCCCCAGTCAGCGAGGCTTAAAGGTACCGAGTGAAAAACGTGGTTCATCGGAGTATACAGAACCATGAGATGCATCACGAGGGAGAACGCAATTGCCGCTGTCAGCCAGGGATTGGAAAACGCCTTTACGGTGAAGATATTTTCCGTTTCGGACTTGGCATGAAAAGCGTTGACCATTTCAAGGATAACCAGCGTGGTAAACGCCATTGTCGAGGCATAGAGATAGTCCGGGCTGGCGCTGTCGAGCGCTTCACCCCAGCTCCAGCCGGACGAATACAGCGCGTGGATATACAGCCCCAGACAGCCGGCGGTAATAACGAAGCACACCACGGCGAGCCTGATGATCATCAGCCTGTCAACAATAAACGAGTTTCTGGCTATCGGAGGCCGCCTCATGATATTCTGCGCTTTCGGTTCGAAACCAAGAGCAAGCGCGGGCAGCCCGTCCGTTACGAGATTGACCCAGAGTATCTGGATTGCCACCAGGGGTAGCTTGAGACCGACAAGCACCGCAAGGATTATGATCATCACCTCGCTGATGTTACCCGCGAGCAGAGAGAAGACGAACTTTCTGAGGTTATCGAAGATCGCCCTTCCTTCTTCTATGGCTTTGACAATCGACGCGAAATTATCGTCGGTCAGGACCATGGTCGAAGCTTCCCGGGCGACGTCGGTCCCGCCCTGCCCCATCGCGACACCTATATCGGCCTGCTTGAGGGCAGGAGCATCATTGACGCCGTCACCGGTCATGGCGACAACGTGATCTTTTTTCTGCAGTGCCTCGACGATATTGATCTTCTGTTCAGGGCTGACCCTTGCAAAAATCGACACCTCCTCGACAACCCTACCGATATCCTCGACCTTTTCAAGATCGGTACCGGTCATTGCACGACCGGTTATGCCCAGTTCGCGGCCTATAGCCTCCGCGGTCAGTTTCTGGTCTCCGGTAATCATCACAACCTTGATCCCGGCTTTGCGGCACTCTGCGACCGCGTCGATAACTTCCGGTCTCGGAGGATCGTTCATAGCCTGAAGCCCGACAAATACCAGGTTGTCTTCGGTAAAATCATCTCCACTGCGGACCTCTTTCCATGCAAAACCAAGCACACGCAAGGCGTTTTCCGCAAATGTTTCGTTTCTCTGCAGGATATCCCGGTAGAGCTCGGGATCGAGAGGGACCTGCTCGTTGTTCATCATAACATGCGTACACCGTTCCAGCAGCACGTCCGGAGCGCCCTTCGTATACATAACCTTGCCCTTGTCCGGAGCTTCGTGCAGGGTGGACATCATCTTGCGTTCGGAATCGAAACCGATCTCGTCGACGCGAGGATATGTCCTGCTCAGCTCGGAAGAATCCAGACCGTACTGTTTTGCCGAAAGCAGGAGCGCGGCTTCTGTCGGATCGCCGAAAATGCCGCCGTCAGGATCAGGCCGGGCGTCATTACACAGCGCACCTATCCTGAACAGAAGATCCCGATCTTCCTTGCCTGCCGTTTCCTCCGGATGTTTTTCGTCCAATTCTATCTCTTCTCCATCGGTATAGAATTTTCTGACGCTCATACGATTGACCGTCATGGTGCCGGTTTTATCCGAACAGATAACCGAAGAAGAACCCAGCGTCTCGATTGAGGGAAGATGACGCACAATCGCGTTCTTTTTCACCATGCGCTGCACTCCCCTGGCAAGGGTGAGGGCCACAACAGCCGGAAGACCTTCGGGAATCGCAGCAACGGCAAGGCTGAGGGCGGTTTTGAAGGTTTCGAGCAGATCCTCGCCCGACCACCAGGTGAGCAGAAACATCAGCACCGCGGCAACGATGACGATTAGAGCAAGACGACGGGAAAAATGGTTGATTTTTTTCTGCAGCGGGCTGCGGCGCCCGTCATTTTCATCGGAGAGAAGCTCGGCAATCCTGCCAAGCTCGGTTTCCATTCCGGTTCCGGTAACAACCGCCGTAGCACGTCCTTTCGCGACAATCGTGCCCGAATACACCATGTTGAAGCGTTCGGCAAGCGGGGCTTCAGACGAGACAACATCCGTCGTTTTGGACACCGGTGTCGACTCACCGGTCAGCATCGACTCCTGGGACTCCAGGTTCATATGTTCCAGAAGCCGGGCATCGGCAGGAATACGGTCACCTGTTTCAAGCAGAATGATATCACCCGGAACCAGCAGGTTCTTTTCCAGTTTCACGACATGACCGTCACGCAGTACCTTGGCCTTCAGACCGGAGATTCTTTTCAGGGCCTCGAGGGCTTTTTCCGCCCGGAACTCCTGTAAAAAACCGATCACACTGTTGGCGACAAGAATACAAGCGATAACCACACTTTCAAGAACGTCACCGAGCAGCAGGGATATAAGAACGGCAACAATCAGCAGCCAGACGAGCACGCTTTGAAACTGCTGACGAAAAATTGCCCATATGGAGATCTTCTCTTCTGCCCTCAGACGGTTTTCACCGTATTGTTCCAGTCTGCG